>SFNX01000051.1 GCA_004552595.1 Lachnospiraceae bacterium
AACAAGTATTTCAGAGCCTTCAACGATAAGTCCTGCCGTAATAAAGTAAGCGGCTGAAGATATATCCCCGGGAACTACAACCTTTTGTCCTTCAAGCTTGGGATGAGGAGTAAGGGTATGTGTAGTACCAACAGTAGTAATATCACCGCCAAAGTATTTGATCATTTTCTCTGAATGGTTACGAGAAATGTATGGCTCGGTAACAGAAGTCTCGGAATCCGCATACATTCCGGCAAAAAGGATAGAAGACTTAACCTGAGCCGATGCTATAGGACTCTCATAATGAATTCCATGAAGCTTAGAACCGTTAATATAAAGCGGAGCACAGTCATTATTATCTTTTGATACAATATCAGCACCCATTAATGTTAATGGCTTTATGATTCTACCCATAGGCCTTCTGCATATACTGTCATCACCTGAAATTTTAGTATTAAAATCCTGTGCCGCCAAAATTCCGGATAAAAGTCTTATTGTAGTACCTGAATTACCTACATCAAGAGCCTGGTCTGATGATTTAAGACCAAGCAATCCTTTACCGTGAATTATTATTTTGTCATTTTCGGGTCTTTCAATTTCAATACCCATATTATTAAAGCATCTGATAGTTGAATTACAGTCAGCTGCATTTAAGAAATGTGTAACTTCTGTAGTGCCTTTTGATAATGCACCAAGCATTACTGAACGATGGGATATTGATTTATCACCGGGTATTACAATTTCACCCTTTAGATTTTTAGTCTTTTTAATAACTGCAGGCATAATTAAACCTCATATAATACAAATTGTGTCATTTAATGACCAAACATTATTTTATCATATTCGTATGAAAAAACACATATCAGCGTTTGTTAAACTTGGGATTGTCAGAATACAGAAAATCTCTGTATTCCTTAGCTTCTGAGAAAAATTTGGCGATAGAAGCCTTGTCTTTTGAATTAATTGTATTTCTTATTTCCTTTAACTCATCAATATAATCATCCAAGAGAGAACAGATTATATCATTATTGGCAATACATATGTCCTCCCACATTTTAACGGAAGAAGAAGCAGTTCTTGTAACGTCCCTGAATCCGCCGGCAGCTAATGTCTTCATTGTCTGCTTGTCATTGTCTGCTTGTCATTATCATGATTTATCAGAAAATGAACAAGCGAAGCAGAAATAACGTGTGGTACATGTGAAATTACTCCTGTTGCAGTATCATGTAATTCTATATCCATAATTACAGGATTAAGTCCTATTGATTTTACAAAGGAAGCATAGTCTTCAATCTGCTTATCACTGGCATTTTTGCCAGGAGTTAATACATAATATGCACCTTTAATAATTGATGAGTCGGCATTGTCATAGCCGTACTTTTCAGAGCCTGCCATCGGATGGCCTCCGATAAACACACCGTCAAAGCCTATTTCATCAAGCGCCCTGTGAATGTTTCCCTTAGTAGAACCGACATCTGTTAATATTGTGTTTTTACCGCAATATGAAATAACTTCCCTGATATTATCTTCATTGCCTGTAACAGGCGCACAAAGGAAAATATAATCACAGTTAAGGAAATTATCGTCAATTTCGTAACAGGCCTTGTTGATAGTACCGTCAACTAACGCCAAATCAAGAAGCTTACCATAAATATCGTAAGCAACAATATAAGATTCGGGATGATTTTCCCTTATTGCTTTTGCTATTGAACCACCGATTAATCCAAGACCAACAAATCCTATTTTCATTATATTTGTATCCAATGCTATGTCGATTGGATTTTCCTTTCTTAAATTACATTGTTTCTTTTGTAAAAAAATTATAACATATCACTTTAGCGGTTTGAAGTGCTAAAGGGAAGTTGTGCAAATTAAACACTACGTATACACCTGGTTAATGCCGTTTGTGTATCTTGCATAAAATTTGTTGCAAAATATCTCTAAAGGATATAGAATATTTACTAGTGACGTGTATAATATTATACATTATATTGTACATTTCGCACAAAAGCACATAAAAGTGCTTTAGACGTTAATGCGTCAAGCAATTATATGCAGGAGGTTTTTCTATAATGAATGTTTACACAACAGACAAAATTCGTAACGTAGTTATTCTTGGTCATGGTGGATGCGGTAAGACTACACTTACAGAAGCAATTTGTTATCTTGCTAAAATTACTACAAGAATGGGCAAGACATCAGATGGCAATACTATTTCTGATTATGATAAAGAAGAACAGAAGAGACAGTTTTCAATCGGAACATCGGTAATTCCGGTTGAATGGGAAGGTTATAAGATAAATCTTTTAGATACACCGGGTTATTTCGACTTTGTAGGTGAAGTAGAAGAAGCCGTTTCTGCTGCGGCAGGTGCTATTATTGTAGTTAACGGAAAGGCCGGCATTGAAGTAGGAACTGAAAAGGCATGGGATCTTTGTGAGAAGTACAAATTACCTCGTATTTTCTTTGTAACAAATATGGATGATGATAATGCATCGTTCAGACAGGTTGTTGAAGCTTTACAGGAAAAATACGGTAAGAAAATTGCTCCGTTCCACTTCCCAATAAGAGAAGACGGAAAGTTCGTAGGATACGTTAATGTTGTATCAGAACAGGCTAATAAGTGGGCAAGTGATGGTACTGTTAATGAAATAGAAATGCCGGATTATTCCAAGCCATATCTTGAGCAGTTCAGAGATGTATTGTTAGAGGCAGTTGCTGAGACTTCAGAAGAATTTATGGACAGATACTTCAGTGGTGAAGCATTCTCGGAAGCAGAAATCAGAGCAGCTTTAAGAACCAATGTTATTGATGGAAGTACAGTTCCTGTTACTATGGGTTCATCGGTTCTTTGCCAGGGTATGTACACACTCCTTGATGATATTATTAAATACTTCCAGGGACCTGATACGAGAAAGTTTGCGGGAATCAATGTTAAGACTAATGAAATATTCGAAGCTGATTATGATTTCTCTAAGCCAAAGTCAGCTGTTATTTTCAAGACTATTGTTGACCCATTCATCGGTAAGTATTCACTTATCAAGGTTGCATCAGGTGTTATTAAGACAGACGATGTATTATATAACTATGATAAGGATGTAGAAGAAAAAATCGGCAAGATTTATGTATTAAGAGGTAATAAACCTATTGAAGTTCCTGAACTTCATGCAGGAGATATAGGCGCTTTGGCTAAAGTATCAAAGGCAAGAACAGGTGACACACTTTCTACTAAGGCAAATACTATCCAGTATGCAAGAACAGAAATCTCAAAGCCTTATACATATAAGAGATATAAGCCGAAGAACAAAGCTGATATCGATAAGATTTCAGGCGCTTTACAGAAGATGATGCATGAAGACTTAACAATCAGAAACGTCAACGATGCAGAAAACAGACAGACTCTTTTATATGGTATGGGTGACCAGCACCTTGACATTATTGCATCAAAGCTTGCTAATATTTACAAGGTTGAAATCGAATTATCAGAGCCTAAGGTTGCATATCGTGAGACAATCAAGAAGAGTTCAGATGTCCAGGGAAGATATAAGAAACAGTCAGGTGGTCATGGACAATTTGGTGACGTTAAGATGAGATTTGAGCCATCGGGCGATAACGAAAAGGCATTTATTTTTGAAGAATGTGTAGTAGGCGGTGCTGTTCCAAAGAATTACTTCCCGGCTGTTGAAAAGGGACTTGAAGCATCAGTTCAGTCAGGACCTTTGGCAGCTTATCCTGTAGTAGGCGTTAAGGCTACACTTTATGATGGTTCTTATCATCCTGTTGATTCTTCTGAAATGGCATTTAAGATGGCTACTATACAGGCATTTAAGGAAGGATTCCTTAAGGCTTCGCCTGTACTGTTAGAGCCTATTGCTTCACTTAAGGTTACTGTTCCTGATAAGTACACAGGGGATGTTATGGGCGACCTCAACAAGAGACGCGGAAGAGTTCTTGGTATGGACCCTGTTGCAGGCGGCAAGCAGACTATTAGTGCTGAAATTCCAATGACCGGATTATTCGGATACTGTACTGACCTTCGTTCAATGACAGGTGGACGCGGAGATTATGAATACGAATTTGTTCGTTATGAGCAGTGTCCATCAGATGTTCAGGAGAAGGAAGTTGCAGCAAGAGCTTCTAAGCTTGTAGACTTAACAGCAGAAGATTAATTTGCATAATTATATCCTCCGGGTAAAGCCCGGAGGATTTTTTTTATAAATTATAATAAAAATATTCCATTTTTCAAATATCATGTTATAATTAAAAGGCTATGTTATGTCTACTTGGCAAGTCTATTATTTGGAGGGATACATTATGAAACTTCTAAAAAAGCTATCAATGTCTCTAATGGCACTATTTGCCGGAGTTCTAATACTAAGCACTCCTGTTAAGGCAGCAAATGGAATGCCTTCTAATGAAGAGATTTTTCTTAAGAAACAAATGGCTAATCAGCTTGAGTTTAATGCATCTGTTCAGGCATATATTGAGTTGCAGAATCAGAGAGCCAAGGCTGAGAAGAGAAAGGTTTCTGATATTGAAATGACAAAGCGTCAGGCAATGGAAGGTATGGTTCAGGGTAACAATAACCTTCTTACAATGGGTGCGATTAATTTAGGATTTGGTGATCCGCAGGGCGAATACAATATTGCATTTATGGATCAGCAGGCATATGAAGGATATATATCGGGAATGGCTGAGCTTGAGAGAGTTAAGCAGCAGACATGGATGCAGTATACATTCAGAACACACTGATAAAGCACTTTTAGTTTATTAGTTTATTTTGTGTGATAATTGGCCCCCGAAACGCAAGTTAGGGGGCAAAATATATTAAATGAGGTAATTAAGATGAGACATTTATTTCGGGAAATCGAGCCAAAGTGGCAGAAAAAATGGGAAGAGGCGAAAATATTCAATGCCGTAGATTTTTCTGACAAGCCTAAATTTTACGGACTTGTGGAATTCCCATACCCGTCAGGCGCAGGAATGCATGTAGGACACATTAAGGCATATTCAAGTATTGAAGTAGTTGCCAGAAAGAGAAGAATGCAGGGGTATAACGTATTATTTCCTATTGGATTTGATGCTTTCGGACTTCCTACAGAGAACTATGCAATCAAGACAGGACGTCATCCACGTGAGATTACTGATGAGAATATTGAGAGGTTTTCGAATCAGCTTAAAAAGGTTGGATTTTCTTTTGATTGGGACAGAGTAATTGACACTACAGATCCTGATTTCTATAAATGGACACAAACAATCTTCCTTAAAATGTTCGAAAAGGGACTCGTATTCAGAGATACTGCTCTTGTAAACTATTGTCCGTCATGTAAGGTTGTACTTTCTAACGAAGATTCACAGGGCGGAAAGTGTGATATATGTCATTCTGACGTAGTACAGAAATCCAAGACTGTATGGTATTTACGCATTACGGAATATGCCGATAAGCTTCTTGAAGGACTTAATGAAGTTGATTACCCTGCTAATGTTAAACAGCAGCAGGAAAACTGGATTGGCAAATCAAAAGGAGCTTTTGTTGACTTCCCAATAGATGGAATAGATGAAAAGCTTACAGTATATACTACAAGACCTGATACACTGTTTGGTGTTACATTTATGGTAATTGCTCCTGAGCATCCTTTAATTGATAAATATAAAGAACGCATTTCAAATATGGATGCAATTGAGAATTACAGAACAGAATGTCAGAAGAAGACCGAATTCGAGAGAACACAGCTTGTTAAAGATAAAACAGGTGTTAAGATAGAAGGCCTTATTGGAATAGATCCTGTAAATGGCAAGAAAATCCCAATCTTTATTGCAGACTATGTAATGATGGGATATGGAACAGGTGCAATTATGGCCGTTCCTGCACATGACCAGAGAGACTATGATTTCGCTAAGAAGTTTGGCATCGATATTATCGAGGTTATTAAGGGTGGAGACATTGAGAAAGAAGCCTATACGGGTGATGGCGAAATGGTCAACTCTGATTTCCTTAACGGATATACAAATAAAAAAGATTCAATTGCCAGAATGATTGAAGAAATTGAAGCAAAGGGCTACGGTAAAGCCGGTGTTCAGTACAAAATGAAAGACTGGGCATTTAACAGACAGAGATATTGGGGAGAACCTATTCCGCTTATTCACTGCGACAAGTGCGGTATAGTTGCCGTTCCATATGAAGAACTTCCGTTAAGGCTTCCGGATATTAAGGAATTTGAACCGGGTTCAGACGGAGAGTCACCACTTGCAGATGTTGCTGAATTTGTTAACTGCAAGTGCCCTAAGTGCGGTATGGCTGCTAAGCGAGAAACCGACACAATGCCTCAGTGGGCAGGCTCTTCCTGGTATTTCTTAAGATATATTGATCCGAAGAATAATGATTCACTTTGTGACATGGAAAAGCTTAAATACTGGATGCCTGTAGACTGGTATAATGGTGGTATGGAACATGTTACAAGACATATGATCTATTCCAGGTTCTGGCACAGATTCCTTTATGATGAGGGAATGGTTAACACAAAGGAACCATACGCAAAGCGTTCTATCCAGGGACTTATCTTAGGACCTGACGGAGAAAAGATGTCAAAGTCAAAGGGTAATGTTGTAGACCCACTTGACATTGTTGAAGACTACGGCGCAGATACATTGAGAACATATGTATTGTTTATGGGTGACTATGGCGCAGCATCCCCTTGGAATGATTCATCAGTTAAGGGTTGTAAGAGATTCCTTGAAAGAGTTGCAGGACTTACTGATATTTTATCAGGTGAGGGAATGAGCAAGGACCTTGAAAGCGCATTCCATAAGACAATCAAGAAGGTTTCATCAGATATTGAAGAGACTAAGTTTAATACAGCAATTGCAGCAATGATGGGACTCATTAATACAATTTATGCTAAGGGTTCAATTACTAAGGATGAGCTTGAAATATTCATTAAGCTTTTATCACCATTTGCTCCTCATTTAACAGAGGAAATATGGGCATCTCTTGGAAATGAAGGCTTCTTGTCGGTTGCAAAGTGGCCTGAATATGATGAGGCTAAGACTGTTGATGATGAAATTGAAGTTGCAGTTCAGGTTAACGGTAAGACAAGAGAAGTTGTTAAAGTTTCTAAGGATATTGACAAAGATGGTGCTATTAATGCCGGTAAGGAAGCGGTTTCAAAATGGCTTGAAGGTGCTACAATAGTCAAGGAAATATATATTCCGGGTAAGATTGTTAATATCGTAATAAAAAAATAAATCAAACCACAAGTCTTTACATTGCATATGTAAAGGCTTGTTTTATTTTCTAAGTAACATAACTCTATATTTAGTGCTATTTACTTGAAAAAATAGCATTATATTGTATAATTAAAGGGAGTGTATTCTGCACTTCCTTTTGTTATGCATAAAATGGTAATATTTTAATCTTCCGTTTGTACTATATATTGTGTTTTGAGGATAATATGCGTAGTTTATTAACGCTTATAAGTGATGAAAGCCTATTAAACAGAATCAAGCTGATGCTAAACGATAGTACAATTAAGTATTATTTTGCGCCCACAGGAGAAGAAGCGGCTAATATTGCTTCAGCCAACGAAATAGCTGTTGTAATTCTTGATTATATTAATCCGGTTATGACAGGACCTGAAATATGTGAAATGATACTTTCATATAATCCTGATACGCAGTTTATCATGCTTTTTGATGAGAAATACACTAAGGATGTTATTGAAGCATATAACGAACTGCATATTAATAAGCTGATATGTAAGGAACACATGGTACTTGAAGATGTTCCGTCATTAATCGAAAGCTGTCTGTATACATATAACAGAGATGAAGAAATCGATAAGATGGACGAACACTTATCAAAGCTTAATGACATGTATCTTCATCCTATGGATGAAATGTCATCCATTCTTAATGAAAGGCTTATCGGATATGACAACGTAATTAAAGTGTTTAAGAAAAGCCTTCATTTTACTTTGGATTCTTCTGATGCAGTACTAAAATCCATTGATAATTATGTCGATAATATAATTAATGATTATATTCAGCTTTTTATGACTAATGAACCGGATATTTCAGACTATTATGAGAAAATAAGCGAGAGCTTTAATGATCCGGAAGGAAGAAAATACTTCAAATTTGTTCATGATGAGTCAGAAGTTTCTGATGATATTAAATGTGATTTACTGTTTGCACTTAATGTCATTACAAAATATTTTGATACTTTTTATCAATATTACAGAGGAAAAGTGACTGTTTCACTTATAGAAGGCAGTGATTCAACATATGAAATTAATGCCTTATACGAAGTAAGAAAGAATCTGGAATTAACGGATATATACGATTATGCGATATGCATAGTAAATAATATATTAAAGCTCCATACTCTGAATTGTAAATATGGACAGAAGAACAGTATTTTACAATTTAAAGCTGTAATTGGACAAAATGATGAGGTGACTGTTCAATAATGGCTAAGAATAAAAAAAGAAAGAAGAAACTTGATGCAAGACAGACGGTAATGCTTTTATGCATTATTATTGCAATAGGAAGCTTTGGTTATCTTGCTTTTTACAATTACCAGGCAAGCCACTCAAGCGAGCAGGTTGATAATCTTAATAAAGTAAAGGACGATAATTCTTTTGTAAGGAAATATAAGGCTACTGTTAAGCTCGATGATAAGGAAACTCCTGATATACTTGAAGAGTATGTTGGACCCTTTAATCTTAATCAGAAACTTGTCGGATGGGTTAAAATTGACGGTACCAAAATAGATTATCCTGTAATGCAGACTTCAAATAATGATTATTATTTAGACCATAACTTTGATCAGGAAGAAGATAAAAACGGCTCAATTTTTCTTGATAAAGAATGTTCGATATGGCCAAGAAGTCAGAATCTATTAATATACGGACATAATATGAAGTCGGGGAAGATGTTTGGAACACTTAAAAGCTACAAGGATAAAGCTTTTTTCGATAAACATCCACAAATTCAGTTTGATACGATTTATGAAAAAGGAATTTATGATGTAATGTACGTTTTTTCTGAAGTAGTTCATGAAGAGACCGAGGTTACATTTAAGTATTACCAGTTCATTAATGCAAATTCAGCAGATGAATACAATTCCTATATGAAAGATATGTCTGAAATGTCTTTATATGATACAGGGGTTACTTCTGAATATGGAGATGCACTTATTACACTCTCAACTTGTGATTACACACAGGGAGCAGAAAGATTCGTTATAGTTGCTAAAAAAGTCAAATAGTTCAGTTTATGAGTAAGGGGTTTGAAAGGGAATAGCAATGGCTAAAACCACAAAAAAAACGACACGAACAAATAAAAAAAATAAACTTCATCTAAAAAAGAGTGCAAGATGGACTATAGCAGGGCTAATGCTTGCCACTGCTGTAATAATAGCGCTTATTCCAGTACAGAATGGTGGTGTGTCAGCAAAAAGTAATGAGTCATCACTGCCGACTGTCGATGATTTGAGTTATGATTTTACTTCCAATCATTTGGGCTCACATGCATATGAATGGAAAGAACCCGGAGATACTACTTCTCAGCATGTTGTAAAAGGTGAGGATGTCTCAGGAAAACCTGGTTTAGCATTTCCTTATGTAGAAACCATTACTACAGAAAATGATATAGATGGGAAAACACATACTTATTACAAGGTCCTTCAGGGTGACGGAAGTGGTATGCCTTCTGTTCCGGTACCCATTTTTAAGCTTGGTAAGAATAGTAGCACAGGAGATGTTAATTATATAAATCAGTATATTGGTGGTGGAGAATCAGGATTCAATCCACCAGGGGGGACCGTTTCATTAAGTGATAAAATTGTTGTAAATAATGGAATTGCATTACCGAATCCATATTATTCAGGTAATGCTACTCTTGCAAATGAAGCCAAAGAAAATAAAGAAGGACGTTCTGCCGACGGTCAGTATTCTAAGTATACAGAAACTCTTATTACTCAAACAAAAAATGGTAACGAGTATGAATTGATTAGAGTTGATAAGGTAACAGTCGATGTTACTCTTGAAAGAGACGAAGATAATAATCCGATTCTTGTTGATCCATCGGATCCATCAAAACTATACAAATACACATTTGTTGAAACATATGATACTCCATATTATGCATGTAAAGATTCAGATGGTAATACGGATGCGCTGATTGATGGTATTAATTTCATATCAGATGGTGCGTTTAAGGATGCAGGACATATTAAAACTATTACAATACCTTCAAATATTAATGCAGTAGGTAATTCTGCATTTGAAAATAGTGGAATTGAATCGGCAAATATTGATAAACTTTGTAAATTTATAGGCGACAGAGCATTTTATAATTGCCAAAGCCTTCGTGTTGTCAATTTTTCTGAAGATCAAGGTGACTTAAGATTTATTGGAAATTGTGCATTTGCCAATACTAAACTTGGGTCTGATGAAAATGGCAATCCCGGCGTTATTCCGTTTAAGGTTCCCAAAAGCAATAATCTGGTTATTGGATCAGGCGCATTTTATAATTGTACTTATCTTGGAAATGTAGATTTTTCAAATACTAACAGTACTATTTCATTAGGTTGTTATACCTTTGCAGGTGATTATAATCTTACTAATGTTGACTTGAAAAATGTTGGTACAATAATTAACCATAGTACGTCACCAGACAATGCTCAATGCGGTATTTTTTCACAGTGTGGAAATCTTTCTGAGGTTACATTTGATAATACATTTTCAGATGAACTTCCATATGGTACTTTTGCAGATTGTCCTAATTTATACTATGTAAAATTTAAGAATGGAAATGCAACATTCCATACAATTGAGAATTCTTTAACTACACCACATACATATGAATCCGATTTCAAAGGGCTTAATAATAACTTCCACATTTGGGGTAATGGTGCAGATGACAGTTTACATAGGTTATGCACAAAAGCATCTATTACTTATAGATATTATTTGGATCCGCCGGATGATAAAAATTTTGAGTATTTCGACAAGTATGGATATAAATATTCATTTTCTCCAATAGATGGAAGTGATAATTATATTATTACCAGTATAGATGATACAAATGTTTCATCAACAGATACATTGCTGGATATCCCATATTCTATTTGTGATTATTATAATATTACTCAGATTGGACCAAATGCATGTAAGGATTTAAAGAAAAAACTTGTAACGCAAGTTAATATTCCTGACTCTATTGAAGCAATAGGTGACCAGGCATTTGCAGATATGACATCATTAAAGACGGTATTGTTTACACATAATCGTTCTACCGTTGATGGCTCGGATATTCCTCAGGCTGCATCATTAACTATTGGAGCCGATGCATTTTATAAAGATAAAAATCTTGAAGATATTTATTTAAGGCATTATGAATATGAGTCTGATGGAACAATTAAAGAGGTTTATGATCCAAAGATTACATCTATTGGAACATCAGAAAAAAATGGTAAAACAGTAGGTGCATTTTATACAGAAAGAGAGTCAGGCACTACAATTCATGGTGCAATGTATGACAGATTTAGTGAAAATAAGGATGCATATTATCCATTCTTATATTGTATGGATGAAAGCCTCGGTAAATGCAACAATAAAAATGATGGATATGTATTGTATGTTACTGATGGACCAGAACTATTATCTGCTCAGTATAAAAAAGGCATGAATGGTGAAGCAGGTGCATCATTACTTAGCTATCCGACAAAATATACTAAAGTAAAAACCGGCATTCAGGTTGACTCTTCAACCGGAGAGCCTGTTTTATCCGGAGGAGAATATGTCTTTGATGAATGTACATTAGAAGATATGGTGCGCAATTTATCTACAAGTTCACCGGATTATAATTTTGATGTAAGGGATGCCTTTGAGACAATATATGTTCCAAAAGGAATTACTACTATTGAAGATTTAAGAACTATAAATTACTCTCCTGAAAATGATATTGTTGATTATTTCCAGAATTTAAAGCCTATTTATAATACTTCTGATGAGGAAATATCTAGTACAAAAACTATCGTTATTGCAGACGTCAAGGAACTTCCAGACGAGGCGTTTTCAAGTAAGCTTAATCCTAATGATCCAACGCAGGAAACATTAAATGATATTGTGCCTTCATCATTAAGATATGTTGTATTTGAAAATGACTTGTATGATATTGGTGATAAGCCATTTCTCAATTCTAAAAATTTAACAAACGTGTTATTTAGCGGTGCAGAAAATCCTGTTACTGATAGTGAGGGAATAAAAGCTGGTAATAAATCGTATTCAACCGATGGTAATGGAATGATTTATTGTACTGAATATGATTCCAGGTATTCACCAGAACATGAAGACAGAACTCTTGTATGTTTCCTTCCTGGCTATACTGCAACATCAGCAATTCCTGAATCAGATATTACAAGGATCGAAGACAGCTGCTTTGAAAACTGTGATCAGGTATTTGCAATTGACTTAACTGCATGTGAAGACTTAAGGGAAGAAACATCAGTAGATGCATCAGGGAAGGTAACTATTCATTCGCCTGTTATTCCGGAAAACTTTGCATATGATGCTGATAGTCTTGGTACAGTATTATTACCTGAAACTGTAACATCAATTGGTAAGTGGGCATTTTCTCCGGAAGAAAATCATAAAGGCTCGTGTCTTGAAGATGTAATTAATGTAACAATTCCTTGTTACGATACACTTATTGATGAAGAAGCATTCCAGTATAATACTATGGCAACACTTAGGGGGTATCCTGGTTCTGCAGCCCAAAGGCATGCTAATGATGTACATCCGACACATCCTAAGTCTAATCATTATAATATTAAGTTTGATGCTATTTCAGAGCTGTTTAATGTTACATTCCTTGATCAGACAGGACAGATTATTGGTACCCCTGAGAAGGTTAAGGATGGAGAATATGTGCAGGAAGTACCTACAGTAACTCCGCCAACCGGATATAAGTTTGTTGAGTGGAGAGCTTCGGGCGGGAAGAAGGTTACAGATGCTGTTCATTCGGATATTATATTTGTACCAATATTTGAGCCTGAAGAGTCTAGTTCGTCAAGCTCAAGTAGCTCTAGTTCTTCGACCGGTTCCGGTTCCTCATCGGGTTCAGGCTCAAGTGGTTCGAGTTCTTCTTCAAGCTCGACAAATAAATCGTCTAGCTCTAGTTCGGCTAATAAGTCAAGCTCGGCTTCATCGACGAACAACAGACCTGTTGTGATTTCAGGGGCACCGACTCCTGTAGTTCAGCCGGGAAGTGCAAATAGTTCTGCTTCAGGTGGAGCTGCAAGCAGTTCACCAT
>SFNX01000156.1 GCA_004552595.1 Lachnospiraceae bacterium
TTAATGGATAAGACAGCAATAATTATTCTAAATTTCAATAATTACGAAGATACAATAAATTGTATCGAGAGTGTTGAAAAATATAACTCAGCACCCATCAAAATTATTGTGGTAGATAATGCCAGTACAGCGCCGGGGGCGAGCGGAGCATTGAGGGATTATCTTATAGGAAGATATAAGGATCAATTAGGTGTATATAATGATGATACAGTAAAGGATGTAAAGTCAGATTGTAATCTGGGTTATTGTTCATTGATCCTGAGTGATGTAAATGATGGCTATGCCAGGGGAAATAATAAGGGATTATTGCTTGCCGAAAAAGATTCGTCCATAGAATACATGATGATTCTTAATAATGACGTTCTTTTCGTTCAGGATATTATTCCATCCTTAGTAGAGCGTTCTGAAGCTATACCTGATTCAGCATTGATGAGTCCTCTTCTTTTTAAGCGAAATATGGATGGGTATGATTATAACTGTGCTCGTAATGATACAACTCTAACTACAGAAATAATAAACAATATTTTTCACTATTTTTTCTTGGTATTTAAGTGTGACAATCCTCTTATGAGCAAGAGATACTTGCTTCGAAAATATAAAGAATTACCTCAAAGCATAAAGATAGAGCTGCCTTCTGGTTCTTGTATGTTTATCAAAAAAGCACTTTTCAAGCAGATAGAATACTTTGATCCTAATACTTTCTTGTATTATGAGGAAAACATATTGTATAGAAAGGTGAAGCGCATAAATCGCCAGAACTATTTGTTCACGGATTTGAAATGTATTCATCTTGGAGCGCAGTCGACGTCGAAAATATCATATTCTTATGATAAGATGAAGAAAAATATGGCTTCACCATTATATTATATGAAGAATTATTATGGACTTAATAGTATTCAATTTGCGTTGTATAAGGCATCTGTATACTTCTATTTATACGCATTGAGAGTACAAAAGATTTTTAAGAAATAAAATAGTATGACAATTAAAAAATCTATAAAAGCTTTGCTTTATATATCTAACTATTGGAGGGCTGCCGCATGAGAAAGCTACTCTTCGATTTGGTTGCCACTCAACCTAATGCTTCAGGTAAAAGGCATGGAGGAGGGAAATATGGTGAGATAATTTTCTTCCGTATGATAGAGAGAGGATTTCAGTTTGACTGTCTGTATAATTCCCGTATTTGGTTAAATCCAGATGTGGAGGATGCTGCAAAACAACATAGGTGCAAAATGCATGATGTGGCAAAATCGTCGATAGAGACAATAGTTAAGAAAGATTGTTATGAGGCGATTTATTCTTGTTTGCCAAGTAAGGAAATATTAAAGATAAACTATTGCAAGGTTATTTGTACCCTTCATGGTTTAAGGAAACTTGAAACTCCTGAGGATAATTACTTTTGGAAATATCCTTCTGACTTTAAATCAAAAGTAAAATGGATTATTAACAAGTATGCTAAAATTATTTGGCGAAAAAAACTTTTAAAGGACTATAGGCTTTTCTTAGAAAGCGATTGTAGCCTAATAACAGTGTCTGAACATTCAATGGCTGCAATAAAGTCGTATTTCCCCAATTTTAAAAAGGATATTAAAGTTTATTTTAGTCCTAATACTTCTTCTGCCACTATTGCCCCAAAAGACTCAACAACAAGTAAGTATTTTCTGATGGTAAGCGGAAATCGATGTGATAAGAACAACTTACGAGCTATACTTGCATTCGACAGATTGGTTAGTGCTGGCTATATGAAAGATGTAAAGGCTGTGGTTACTGGATGCAAAAAAGGGATGTTCGATAATAAGGTGAAGAATCATTCTTCTTTTGAATTTTTGGGATATGTAGATGAAGAGAAACTTGAAAAACTTTATGCCAATGCTTTTTGTTTCGTTTATCCTTCCCTCAATGAAGGGTTTGGCTATCCTCCTTTAGAAGCAATGAGATATGGAGTCCCGGTTATTGCCTCGCCTTTTTCATCAATATCAGAGGTGCTTGAAGGTGGTGCTATGTATTTTAATCCTTTCCAGGAGGAAGAGATAATGAGCAGAATGCTTTTGATTTCTAATCCTGAACGTCATGAGCAATATTCAAAAGCTGGTTTTGAGAAATATCAGATGATAAAACAACGTCAGGATCGGGATCTTGACGCAATGATTGATTATATTTGTATTTAATGAATAATTTTAAAATACAATGAATATATCGCGGGCATTGTGAGATTTTTCCAGAGCAACTTTTTCTTGCATGTAAGTCCCGCAATTTTGTTTATTGGTTGTTGATAAATGATTTTTGATTAAAGATTACTATAAAATACCCATTCGCGCTTCGCAGCGGGAATGGGGGGAGGGAATAAAGCGGGTTCACTTCAGTATGAAAATTAAAGATTAAAGATTAAAAAATTAAAAGCGAAGCTTAAAGGATTACTGATTATTGATTATACTGCGCATCGGGCATCAGCAATCAGCAATTAGACATCAGCAATCAATCATCAGTCATCAGATTTCACTTCATCAGGTAGGCGAATTCTTTGCTGGGCTTGAAGTTTGGACAGGACTTGGGGGTGGCGCCGGGCATCTCGTTGTGGCCTCGGATGAAGGCTTTTGGGAATAGTTTCTTGAGCTTGATCAGGAGGGCGACGAGGGAGCCGCGCTGGGCGATGGTGCGGGTGTCCTTGGGCTTGCCGCTGGCATCGAGGCCGCCTTCGTAGCAGATGCCGATGGAGCAGCGGTTGAAGGGACGGCAATGGGCGCCGACTTCGTTAAGGCGGCGGTGCTGGGTGGTGGTGCCATCCTTGCGGATGTAGTAATGATAGCCGACGTCGATGAAGCCACGTAGCAAGTGGTCGTGCTTGAGCTGCTCGGGGGTGTAGTCACGGTCGCAACGGGTGGCGGAACAGTGGATGATGATGAAGCGGACTGACTGGGGAGACATGAACTGGGTGTTCTCGACATGGGTGAGGAGGTGGTCCTCGGAGGCGACGGGGTCGCCGGCAATGGTCATGGGGTATTGTTCTGTAATCATATTC
>SFNX01000157.1 GCA_004552595.1 Lachnospiraceae bacterium
TTGTGGTTGGGCGTTGGGTTCTTGCCTATATACAGGTCGCCATAAAGTCTTTCGAACTTGTCAGCTGCATTGATATCATAGTAATGATGGAGCATCGACATGGTTAGACTCTTGCCAAAACGGCGAGGGCGGATAAAGAAGAAGTAGCGGTTGGAGTTCTCAATCTTCTCTATATAACGAGTCTTATCGACATAGTAATAGTTGTCTTCGCGAATTGCCACGAAGTTCATCATGCCGTAGGGAATGCCCATTGGTTTTACTGCTGTATTTTGTTCTTTCATACGAAAATATACCAAGTTGTCTGTAATTTATGTGCAAATATACGCTATTTTTTTCGAACAGCAACAAATTATTATCTTTTTTTTATAATAAAAGACAATTTCTATTCTATTATCAGCGTTTCAGTTGTTTTTCCGACTTATGATAGGAATTGTCGTTTAATTCTTTCAGTCGTGGACGAATAGAGGTCAGCTTGGTATCTTGACGCTCCATTCGACCAGTTTAATTGCTTTTTGCCAGACGCTACGTACACGTCGCAGGATATCTGATAGTGGACGTTGCCGTTCAACTGCTCATGTAGTTTCGGGGCACTCAGCTGGGTGTACATCTTCAGGAACATCAGAGCAAATTTGCCCTCCGGGGAGAAGAAGGACTTCCGGCCACGCTTACGTACTGGATGGATGCTCACAAAACCAAAGTTCACTGCCATCTCATGAAGATGGAGAAGCCGTTTCATACGTCCAAGTTCGCTGTTTTCAAACGTAACTCGAAATAGATCAAAAATCGAGCCCTTCAAACGGAATTAGCTTGCTTATTCCAGAAATATGTTGTACCGTTGCCATCGTATCACTTTTGTGATTCCCCCAATTTGTCACTTTCTGAGGGTGATTGGGGGATTTTTCTTATCATCTACAAAGGTGCAAAATTTCTATCTCATTGAGAAATAGATAGTTACAAATAATCTTAAAATTTAACGACACTCCCTAATTATTGTATTCCATATACTCTTTTAAATCAGTTATAAAACAATCCTTCGATGTGTATTTCTTTGCATACAGCAGTTCTGACTTCATTATTCCAAAGAAGTTCTCCGATACAGAATTGTCAAGACAATTTCCCCTTCTCGACATATTCTGAATGATATGGTGGTTCTTCCGACTCCTCTGGTATGCGGCCTTGCCTGTCTCGGCCTTCATCAAGGCTGCTGCCGACCCAAGACGGTCGTAGCCATAAGTTCTTAACAACAGCACACCATTGCACCTGTCGTAAGCCTGCTGGGGAAAGGAGGTGCGCTGGAGTATATTCTCTACCGCCCACCTGGTAAAAGGGCTGACACGCTGCACGCGGTCAATCAGTGTAGCCGCATTCTGCGCGCGGTTGTGCTCGTAGGCAAGGTGA
The DNA here is from genome assembly GCA_004552595.1 of Lachnospiraceae bacterium. Lineage (GTDB taxonomy): Bacteria > Bacillota > Clostridia > Lachnospirales > Lachnospiraceae > UBA2868. The sequence continues at coordinate 1,399 of SFNX01000157.1, forward strand.
GACTCTGGCATGTGCTCCTTCACGGTGGTATAGCCATATTGGTCATACCAATAAGTCTTTTTGGGCAAATACATAAGGTAAGTACTTAATACAGAACTTTATTATAGGTATTTCTATCAATACAACAATTATGAAAAGCCCAAGCATTATCAAATGTATATAGTCAATGTTAATGCTAAAATGATACAATGTTATTCTCAATAGCATGATTAGCACAACATGTGTAAGTAGAATTACAATACTATATCTACCTAAATATGAAACAAGTGGAACGTGATTCAGTCTTTTTGCTATCATTAATACAAATAAAGTACCACAAAAGCCGCCCAGATACATTGACAAACAATCCACTTCAAAATAATTGTCGCCATGTATTAGTTCTATGTTTATTCTTTCGAAATCAGAATTATATAGATATATAAACATTAGGATAGAAAAAGACAAAGCGCATATTACCCAATGTTTTTTGCCAAATGGCTCATATAGGATATTACTCTTATTGCGAAGGATATAACCGAAAAGGAAAAAAGGAAGAGCTGTAAGCGCTGCATCTCCCCATAATGGGACAAAAATCTCATGCCTACCCATCCAAAAAGAGATAAGACCAATAAGCATACTACATACAATTATCAATTTTGTTCTATGTCTGGATATTAAGAATATGGCATAAAAAGCAATATTTAAGATAAACAGACAGCATAGAAACCACAATGTGCCATTACCCTTACATAAGAATCTCCACCTTTCTGCTTCCCAAAAGTCACCGGGGAATGTTACAGGCAGACCTGCTCTATACTGTAGAAAAAACAACATCGGAGTTGATAGAAATATATATGCAAAGACAAATGGTATCAATAATTTGTTGGTTTTCTTGATAAAGAAATTAAGAAAATTGTTATATGTCTTAAAAAACAAGCCGGATAGCAGAAAATACAATGGCATTCGGAAATAGTCCTGAAAATGAAGGAACGTTGGGTGGTCTCCCATATACACATGGGAATAAACGACCAAAAGAATGCATATTCCTTTGGCGGTATCAATCCACTCTATTCTTGGTTTAATACTTTGATTTTTCATTTCTTTTGTATTTTTCAATCTTCTTATAGACTGTTTATTTATGACAAATCAAATCTCTTCCATCCTTACCAGTTCCCATCCGCAGAACTGCATGATTATCTTGTGCATCTGAGTGCCTTGACGCAGGGCCTCAACACGGGGAGCTACGGCATAACCATTGATTTGTTCTACGGCTTCTGCCCATTGATTGGCAGCTTTATCTTCCGAATAATCAGACTTTGAGAGATATTTCAATTCGAGAATGTAGCTGTGGTTTGCTTGGTAGTGGGTCATATTGGGGAGCAAGAAGAAGTCGCAATAGCCATGGTTGAGCTCTACCTCGGGTGCTATGATGTAGTAGTCGTTGAGACTTAGGTAGGCGAGGAAGAACCCTTGAATGTTACGTTCGCCCTCGATGCAGTCGCGAACCGAGGAGAGTTGCTTGTAGCAGTCGGCCATGTATTGAAGCGGTTCTTGCCAAAGACCATCCAATGACATCTTAACAAATGCTATCTGAAGCTTGTTGACATTCACAATCTTATATTGTGCATATTGCTTCAATAT
>SFNX01000052.1 GCA_004552595.1 Lachnospiraceae bacterium
ATAATAACGTAAAAGAGGATCAGTATCTGCAATTTCTGTAAGAGCATCCAATAATTTTTCTCTCTCTTCTATTTTTATCGGTTCAATTCTTGTTCGTAGTATTGGTACAGTCTTGTCATTCCATACATTGCATGGCAAAAGCTTTTCATTTCCTATAATATCGTTCAATCTTAATGTATTGTTAGGTATAATAAAAATATCTCCAGAACAAACTGTTTTTGTCTGTATCATTTCTCCATTTGAAGGAATATATATTTCTGTAAGTTTCACTTTCTTTTTTTCTGGCAATATAATTGTATCTCGTAAGTGTAATGTTCCACTGTAAAGACGCAAATAAACTAATCTTTGCTTATGGTCTGTATATTCAATTTTAAAAACCCTTCCACATAGTTCTGAATCATTCTCATTCATTTCAGGACAAAAAAGATTTGAAATAGCTTCGATGAGTTGTTGAGTCCCTATATTATTTCTAGCACTTCCATGGTATATAGGAAACAACGAACCTTTTTTAACACACCTATATTCTTCATACGTTAATTCTTGTATAGTCAATTTTTCTCCTGCAATATATTTTTCTAAAAGTTTATCATTTTTGGAAATTACAGGATCCCAATCATCTAAATCAATAATATTTTTAATTGATATTTCTGGAGTTAATGTTACATTTTGCATAACAATAATATCATTTGAAAGTTTTTCTTTGATATTTTGATAAATATTATTTAAGTTAATTCCATCCTGATCTATTTTATTTATAAAAATAATTGTTGGTATATTCATTTTTTGAAGTGCATGGAATAGTATTCTGGTTTGTGCTTGTACACCATCTTTAGCAGAAATTACTAAAATAGCTCCATCAAGAACAGATAAGGAACGATACACTTCTGTTATAAAATCTGTATGTCCAGGAGTATCTACAATATTGATTTTGTAGTCATTCCAATTAAAAGAAGTAACTGCTGCCTGAATTGTGATTCCACGCTGACGTTCTAAAAACATAGTATCTGTCCTTGTTGTTCCCTTATCTACACTGCCTAATTCTAAAATCGCTCCACTTGTATAAAGCAGACTTTCCGTTAAAGTTGTCTTTCCTGCATCTACATGAGCAAGAATACCAATGTTGATTATTTTCATTGAATTTCCCTCCCTACAAATTTATCTTTTAACTTAAAATCAATATTTGCTAATTTTGTTCTTTTAAACTATTCTCAAAATCAATTATCCACTTTTCTAATGTTTCTACTAATGCTAATTGTTGTTTGAACATTTGTTTTCCAACATTAGGAATATGTTGTCTATGAGATTGTCTTTCATTTAGTAATTCTTTTAATTCTAATATCTTTGATTTTATATTAGAAACAAGAATCTTTTTTTGTTCATCATCTACTAAATCTAAATTCGTGATAATAATATTAAAATCCAAATATAGACTAACATCAGAATTTGAAATATCATTCATAAGTTTATTAAAATAATCATTACCTTTGTTAGTAATAGTATATATTGCTTTATCTGGCATATTTCCCTCTTTCTCTTTATGGCTAACAATATATTCTTTTGATTCTAATTGTAATACTTTCTTATAAATAGACTGTTCACTAATTTTTACCCATCTTGGTATATTACGATATTCTATATTTTTTTTAATATCATAAGCACTTTGTGATTTTTGTTTAATAAGTCCTAATAATACCAAATCTATATTTGACATAATCTCTACTCCTTACTTAATATAATCTGTAACGCCAAGTCTATTTCCAAATGGATCTTCAAACTCGACTGCATTACCAGTTCCAATTTTAAAAGGCTCACTCAAAAATTTTATACCATTATTCAACATTTCTTTATAGAAGATTGCAACATCTTCTACTTCAAACCATATTGTAGGCTTTAAATTCTCAAATTTATTTTTGTCTTTTAAAATTATTGCAGGTTCTTCATTTCCAATATTATAAGCAACCATTCCCTTATCAGAAAAATCAAATTTCTTTTTTAACCCCAATATTTCCTCATAATATCTTTTTGCTTCTTCCATATTATCTACAGGAAGAAAATAGTTGTCATAATTTTTCATATATTTAAGCCCTTCTTTCTACTACAAACTATACTACTATATTTTATAGTAGTTATAATTAAATGTCAATAAATAATAAAAAAATAATTGCATTTAATTCGTTTATAATTCTTATAAAAAATAGATTAGTTGCACTGAACTAATCTATTTGTATAACTGCTTGTCGTACAAAAAAGACTGTCATTACTGACAATCTTTTCGGTAAATTACTATAAATCAATAACTATAAAATTGTAATTTCTTATTCTAATTCTTTTTTATGATTTAAGTGTATTCCTATATGTCCTATTCCTAATACTATTGTTGATATAATAAGAAATATATTTCTACCATATATACCTAGTAACAGAAATGCAACTACTGGCAAAGTAGCTCCTGCAACTGGTATTCCTAACAAGCATTTTATGCTTGCAATGGTACACATAATAATCGCCTAAAAATTCTGTTGCTTCAATATAATAGTCGGAACAATCAGAATCCGCTTCCTGGATATAAATGTCCTCTGGTCTCAAGCCTATATCGATCGCATCAATATTAACGTCTTTTACATTCAGTTCCTCTAATACCAATTCGTTGCTAAACAACTGAGTATAATGCAGTTGTGCTCTTATAACTACATCGCAGTTACTAAACAAATTGATTTTAGGATTTCCTAAAAACGTGGCTACGAATTCGTTCGCAGGTTCGTAAAAGACTTCATGTGGTGTTCCGATTTGTTGTATCATACCATTGCTCAATAGTATGATTCGTGAAGCAAGCGTAAGGGCTTCAGCTTGGTCATGTGTAACATATACTATTGTTGCTCCAATACTCTTATGTAGTTTTTTTATTTCGAATCGCAACTGATTCCTGAGAGCTGAATCAAGATTAGATAACGGTTCATCCATTAAAAGCAAACTAGGTTTTCTCACCAATGCTCTAGCTATCGCAACTCGTTGCTGCTGGCCGCCGGACATTTCGGCAGGTTTTCGTTCAAGAAGGTCATCGATCCCTAATTCAACGGCGATGCTCTTGACAGACGAGTCGATATCCTTTTTTTTATAATGAGCATTTTGTAATGGAAAAGCAATATTTTCATATGCCGTCATTGTAGGGTATAATGCATAGTTTTGAAACACCATGGCTATGTTTCGCTTTCGAGGTGGAGTATCATTTGATTTAACCCCATCTATGTATAATTCTCCAGCTGATATTGGAATCATCCCAGCGATGAGATTCAATATAGTGGTCTTTCCACACCCTGATGTTCCTAGAAGGACTATGAACTCACCCTTCTCTACAAAAAAAGAAATATCTTTAAGAACAGGCTTGCTCTCTTCATAACCAGCATATATATTATAAAGTTCTAGCTTACTCATGCTTTCTCTTTTTCCCAACATTTTTGTGTTTTGCAAAAGGATGTCTCTTCGAACTTGCTCTTCCTGTAAATGAAGATTTTCGCACGCTTCCGTTTGAATTCTCAGTTCCATTTACAGTCCGATTTGCTGTTTTCTTTCCCTGCCTGTTGTATTCGCTAACTAGTTGTCCACAAGCTGCTTTGATTCTATTTCCACGGGACTCTCTAAGCTTAACCTCTAAGCCAGCATCCTCCAATCTTGTTTTAAACGCAACTAACTGCTGCTTGTTTGGACGTTTAATGCGACTATTCGATGTTTCGTTATACTGAAGAAGATTAATCAACACATTCTTTCCTCTAAACCACTTTCCTAACTGTCTTACATCGCTTGAACGATCATTTAACCCCGGAATAAGCAAATACGCTATAGTGACTTTTCTGTTGTGCCTTTCGGAATAAGAAAGTACGGTTTCCACAACTTTTCTAATATCATGTCCTTTCATATGGGGCATGACAATGTCACGAGTTCTCTGATCTGTTGCGTGAAGCGAGAGAGTCAACTGTATTTTCAAATGTTCTTCTCTTATTTTTTTAAGTTGCTGTAGCGGCCCGACTGTTGAAATTGTGATTCCATCTGTAGGAAAATTCAATCCATCCCTATCACGTAGAATATGTATCGCCTTAACCAGATTATCATAATTGAACAGTGGTTCACCCATCCCCATAAAAACAATTCGATTGACTTTTTCTCTAAGTAGTACAATCTGCTGAACAATTTCGGATGGAGTTAAGTTACGGATAAAACCGTTTTTCCCAGATTCGCAGAAAACACATCCAACGGGACATCCTACCATTGTACTTACACACACTGTAGTACCGGTTTTTCTTTGAATACAAACAGTTTCAATGCAATAATGGTCACATAATTCGAACGCATATTTTCTTGTGTCGCCACCATTAAAAACATCTTTCACCTTTATAGTTTGATAACTTAATTTCGATGTGCCTTTATAAATAGATTTAAACAGCTTTTTTGCTTCGGTTTCCCCAATTACATCCACCATCTCGGATAGTGTATAATTATAGGGGTCTATTTTAATCATTTCCGCTGTCAAATTCTGGTTTGCATCCATTATATTACTCCTCCTTAACAGTCATTAACATACTGCAAAATACAGCTTCGTATTTCGCAAAATTATTGATTTAACGAGAAAAGAGCAGTTGACTCCGATTTTATTCAGTTTTCAATATTCGGAATGACGGCACTTTTACGTTACACTGACGGTCATGCGCACTTAGAAAGAAGGCTCATACAGGTACGCTTACGCTCCATATCGGAATGAATGTAGCGGTTAAGCGTGACTTCTACGGAGCTATGCCCTAAAATCTCGGACAGCGTTTTCACATCAAAGCCCAGTTCGACACACCTTGTTGCAAATAAATGGCGCAGGCTGTGATAGTGGAATGACGGCAAATCTGCGTTATGCAGTATTTTAGCGAAGCGGTACTGCATTGTTCTTGGCTCAACAGGCTTTTTCCTGCCGGACACCACATAGACCTCACCGTTATCCTTAAACCGTCTGAGCAGAGGAAGCAGGCAATCAGGGATAGGAATTGTTCGTTTAGAACTTTCGCTTTTCGGCTCAGTGATGATGAGCTTGGTTTGTTTGGATCCTGTTCTGCACTGCACACGCTGAATGGTCTTGCTGACGGTCAAAACACGTTTTTCAAGGTCAATCTCTTTCCATTGCAGAGCGCAGACCTCACCGATACGCAAGCCCATATACATCGAGATTGCAATACCCACGCTCGTAACAGACGGACGCTCGTCCAGATATTTTTCAAGCCTGAGCTGCTGTTTCTTGTTCATAACAGCAATTTCAGGCTTATTCTTTTTGGGGAGAACGATACCGTCAAGTACGTTACGGATTCTATATTCACGGCTTGCATAGCGAAAAACCGACTTGAACAGCACGATAATATCAGACAGATACCGCACCGACAAGCCCTCTTTTATCTTGCGTTCGATAAAAGCATATATATCTTTCGCTTTCAGCAGACAGCACTTTATCTCTCCAAATGCAGGTATAAGGTGCTTTTCGGCTTTCATGACGTAGTTGGCAGCCGTTGACTCCTTTATTCGTGATGCTGTCACATGAAGCCACTCGGTCACAAGCTCTCTGACCGTCATTTCCGTTACAGCGTACTCGTCCTCGCTGTGATCCAGTGCTATCATAGCCTTGTATTCGGCTTCATCACGGCTTTTTCCGTAGAACGAACGGAATACACGTCTGCCGTTCTCATCTTTGCCCATAGATATACGGCACTCCCAGCGTCCGTCCCTGCGTTTATAAGCTGTTTTCTTGCTCATTCATTAAAACCTCCAATTAATCATCGTTCAGTATAAGTAATTATGGAAACAATAAAAAAACAATCCACCTATCTTGACAAGACATACATAATTTGCTATAATAGTGATAAGGTATATTAGAAACTGTGTGAGAAACATACGAATCAAGTTTAGCGTATCGTCAATTCAATAATTTTGCGAAAAGTCGAGGTCGGGTTGTCACACTAACTTCGGCTTTTCTTGTTTTTTGAGCTATCTTGTTGATTGATTGAAGGTTTCTTCAGAATAGAATAATCTGAAAAAAGAAAAGAGTATCAGTCTCCGTTGTATTAGGAGATTGATACTCTTTTGTGCTATATTGGATTTTTATCGGAATAAGGTCACTTTTGGAAACTGCCCATTGTTAATTCTTATGAACATCAACATTAGTAAAAATATTAAACCTATATATGAAAATCCAAAGTGAATATTCATTAACTCATCTCACTTCCATATTGTAATTTGTTATTTAATCGGAATATAGATCTCAATAACAGAATCTTCTCTATTCCAATGAAATTTATAATCATATTTTTCAAAATAAACAAATTGCCTATTTTCTACTAAAATATTATTTTTAGGTATTATTTCTTTATAAACATAATTGATAGTATCTTTTAGTTTATTCATATTACCAATATGTTCTACCCTTAAATATTTACTTTTCAAAATTATCTTTTCTGTAAAATCATTTGGTACAAAATCTTTTTTAGGAATAGATATATAATAAAATATCTTATTTTCTATTTTTTCAATAAAAGCATATTTACACCAATTACTTCCTAAATATAACTTATTATTTCTTAATTTACTATTAAATATTTTCCAATGGTTTTGTGCTAATTTTACATTATTACTTAATGATTTTGATAATTCATACCTTATTCCTATTACATTAAATTCTTCTAATTCTATTATTTGATAATCCATCTATTTTACCTCTTTAATTTGTGTGCTGTTATAATTGTATAACTATATGAATTGAAGCCTTCTGGATGAGCGACCACGAAGTAACGCGGGATGAATACAAAAAAATTATGGGAAGCGACCCAAGTCGTGCAGATGCGTATGATAAAGACGGAAGTAAACTTACAGGCTCTGCCGCGGGCAACAATCCTGTAGATTCTGTAAGCTGGTATGATGCGATTGTCTATTGCAACAAGCGTTCTATTGATGAAGGATTAACTCCTTGCTATACAATAAGCGGTTCTACCGACCCTGAAAGCTGGGGAACTGTACCGACTTATAGCAGCAGTACATGGAACGCTGCAGTCTGCGACTTTGAAGCAGACGGCTTCCGCCTGCCTACAGAGGCAGAATGGGAATGGGCTGCACGCGGCGGAGAAAGCTATGAATATGCAGGAAGCGACAATATAGATGACGTTGCGTGGCATGGAAGAAATACGCGTTACACAGGATCATGGGAAGTAAAAACAAAGAAGGCAAACGGCTACGGACTTTACGACATGAGCGGAAACGTTGAGGAATGGTGCTGGGACTGGTATGGATCTGTATATAGCAGCACGCCAGGCTCAGGCCCGGCTTCGGGCTCTTACCGCTGTCCTCGCGGTGGTTCTTGGTTCGGCAGCGCTAGCCGCGCGCAGGTTGCCGACCGGAACAACAACTACCCGTACTTCCGCGGCAACATCTATGGCTTCCGCCTTGTTCGCTCCGCGCAGTAGTCCTATATGGAGAGGGAGCAGGAAGAAGGCGTAAGCCATACGTCTGGTCAAGGCACGCTGTGCTCAAGGCCTTGACTCAGCCGTTTTTAAGGTTTGTAGTAAACCTTAAATGCAAGCGGAGCCGCGGCAGCGCGAAGCGGCTTGGCTGGAGCATTCTTCCTGAAAGAATTTGTGAAAAGAATTTTTAAAAATTTTAGAAGGGTTTTATGGGAGAAATAAAAACAAACAAAATTGAATATGTTGATGTGGTTTCAAAACCTGTTGGTATAACTTATGAAAAGGTTCAGATTTTGGGAATTTACTGCTGGCAGTATGAAAAAAATGAAAAAAGGGCGGCATTTTTTCTTCCGCGCCTTTCATTCAACACAAACACTGACTACCTTAAAAAACTTTATCCTAGTATTTCTACAGACAAGGATTTAAAAGGTAAAGGCATTTTTACATCGCTTTGGAAAATAGAAAAATTCTACAACAAAGTTTCAATTCTTCATCCAGAGGAAGTTCTTTACAACGATTTTGCGACTTTAAGTGCTTTTAAATCATGGGTAGAAACCGATCCTAATTTGAATGAAAAAAAACAAAAAAACGAAGAAGAATTTCTTCAGGTGTATGCACTTACTGACGAAGCGCGTTTTGCAAAATACAAATGCACGGAAGTTCAGAATTCTGCCGCGACAGCATATTACAGCCTAAAAGAAATTCTTGAAAGCGAAGATATGCTCGAAAGCCGGGCATAAAAAAATAAAAACGGTATTCTTCAGCAAAGATGAACAGGTGTGTCGTCCGGTTCTAACCGCTTTTTCTACAGCATTTCGGCATTTTTGCTCCACCTTGCTGACGATACCTTGCTGACGATGCAAAACAACGGCTTTTGCCTTATAGTGTTATGTCATCTTTCTGATACGCTTTTATAAGAGCTCCGACACGCTTTTATCAAAACTCTGGCACTGTGCTATAACTTTGCCGCAAGGCTTTTAACATTTTGATAAAAGCCTTGCAAAGGTTTGCAGAAAGCCTTGCGGAGTTTTGCCGGCACGCTTATTTAATCGTTCCAAAAGCCTTTTAGAGGAACTAAAACCACCTGGCTGAATAAGTTTTTATTGATTTGTTTATGCTGGAAGGATGGAAAATCTGCAATTTTTATTTTGTTGTAACAGAAAATAAAGTTAATGTTTTAATTTGCGCCTGTTGTTATAGAAGCCAACCTGAAAATCAATTCCGACTTGTCTTTTCACAAAATAACAAAATAGGCGGACTTATAGGCAAGGAGAACTTTAGTCAGTTGTATAATGTACACGAGAAAATTGTATATCGCCAAATATTATTCTAAATCTTCTGCCAATAACCTGTAAAACTCGTTTTTTTATGCTATAATGATTCCATGCAGAATATCAGAAAACTGCCGGTTGGCATTCAGACATTTGAAAAACTTCGCGAGGGCGGATATCTCTATATCGACAAGACGGATTTTGTCTACAATCTTGTTCATACCGGGCAAGTTTATTTTCTTAGCAGGCCGCGCAGGTTCGGGAAAAGCCTTCTTCTTTCAACTTTTAAGGCGTACTTTGAAGGCAGAAAGGAGCTTTTTGAAGGGCTGAAAATCGCGAAGCTTGAAAAGGAAAATCCCGACGCATGGAAAAAATATCCGGTTATCTATCTGAATTTTGCGCAGGACAATTTTTCGGAAAAGAAAACGCTTGGTGACTGCATAAACCTTCAGCTTGAGGAATATGAAAGAAAATACGGCATAACAGAAAAGCCGGAGCGCTTTGCCGGCCGCTTCATGAACATTGTGAAAACTGCCCGGGAGAAAACCGGAATGCAGGCGGCAGTTCTGATAGACGAGTACGACAAGCCGCTTCTGGACGCACAGAACAACGAGGAGCTTACAGGTAGCAACCGGGAGACGCTGAAAGGGCTTTACATAACGCTGAAGGCTCTTGATGAGAACCTGAAGTTCGTGCTTCTTACTGGAGTTACAAAATTCAGCAAGGTGAGCATTTTCAGTGATTTGAACCAGCTGAACGACATCTCGATGAACGAGCAGTTTGCAGAAATTTGCGGAATCACGGAAGAGGAGATGATTTCAAACCTGGAGCCGGAAATAAAGGCGATGGCGGAAAAAAATCAGATTTCCGAGGATGAGTGCGTACAGAAGCTTAAGCAGATGTACGACGGTTATCATTTCCATCACAACGGAAAAGGCGTCTATAATCCGTTCAGCCTGATAAATGCTTTGTATGCGAAAGAATTTTCGCTCTACTGGTTCGCCACGGGAACACCAACGTTTCTTATCAAGAAACTGAAGGCAAGCACGATGAGCTACATGGATCTTTCAAACGGAATCGAGGCGACGGCGCAGGAGCTTCAGGACTACAGGAACGACAATCCGGATCCGGTTCCGCTTTTTTACCAGACCGGCTATCTTACCATAAAGGGCTACGACCGCGAGTTCGGCGTGTACCTTCTGAAATACCCGAACGACGAGGTGAAATACGCGTTCATAAATTCGCTTGTGCCGGCCGTTCTTGACATCCAGAGCGCAAGCGCGCTTGACGTTGTTTCGTTCGCGCGCGACATAAAGAAGGGCGACATTGAAAGCGTGATGAGGCGGTTCAAGGCTCTGTTCGCAATGCTTCCGTACACAACGTTCGGCAAAGGAACGAAAGATAGCGTTGTTGAGCAGAATTTCCAGAATGTGTTCTATCTGGTTTTCACGCTGCTCGGCCAGTGGTCAAGGGTGGAGGAAACCTCCGCGCTGGGCAGGGCGGACTGCGTGCTTGAAAACGGCGGCAACGTGTTCATCTTTGAGTTCAAGCGCGACAAAAGCGCGGACGAGGCTCTGCGCCAGATAGAAGAGTCCGGCTACGCAAAACCGTACGAAGCCGGCGGAAAACGCATCGTGAAAATCGGCGCAAGCTTTTCCACAAAGGAAAGAAGCCTTGTGGAATGGAAGATTGTGGAATAAAGTGGCGGTTCCTGGAACAACAACGCGAACAACTGCGCTGTTGCCAACCTTGCTTTTAGAGCCGGACTGTCTTGCAAAGTGCGGTTTTTCCGTGCAATGAAAATGTTTTTGCCAGTCTTGTGCTTTTGTAGCACACAGGTCGCTCTTTTGTGATATGATAAAATAGTTGTAAAGAAGATATGGAAAAAGAAACAGATGACCGCCTGACTGCAATCGAAGTGAAACTAGCCTACATGGAAGATTTTGTAAACCAGATTCAAAACGTTGCAGTTGAACAGGCAAAGACTATTGATAAACTTCAGAAAGAAATAAAACTGATGTCAGACCGAATCCGCGAAATGTCGAATACGATGGAAGGGGATATTCCTAATAGGAAGCCACCGCATTATTAGAAATAAAACCACAGTGAGAATGAATCCGCTTTGTGTTGTAAAAAGTTTCGATATATTCAAAAACAAGGCTCCGACAATGTTCGTAACCTTGAATCTGAAACCTGTAAAGCCATTCGCGTTTTATCAATGAATGAATAAATCCATAGTATTTTGAAAAAAAATGTGATAAATTTTTATAAAAAATTGCAAGAATTTAAAATTAGCAAAAACAGGATAAATATGGAAAAATTTAAGCTCATTTCAACTTTATTTATTTCAATTCTTCTAATTTTTTCAGGCTGTAATGTAGAAACAGATACTACTCAATCAGGTCAAATCATAAATACAGAAAGTCAAACTGTAAATTTCAGCAACACAAATGCCAATTTTACGATGATTGACATTTCTTTCATCGATGGAAGAACCTCAGACTCAATTATTTTAGGCGAAGATTTACTTGAAGTTCCCTACACGACGAATGTAAAACCGTTCCGCCTTGCAATGTACGAAACAAGTTACAACACCTGGTATGAAGTTTTAACGTGGGCAGAAGAGAACGGCTACACGATTGTAAATAAAGGCGTTGAAGGAGTTTTTGGCGAAGTTGAACATGAAAATAATATGTCAGAACCAGGAGAAAAGCCAAAACTTGTTGAAATGCCTGTTTGCCGTCTTACCTGGCGCGATGTAATGGTATGGTGCAATGCATTAAGCGAAATGAAAGGTCTTGAACCAGTTTACTGCACAGACAAAGATTTTAAAACACCTTTAAGAGATTCAACTGGAGTTGCTTTCGGTGATTTAGAAAATTATGCGATAAAACCGGGAGAAGTTGACAATCCGTATGTAAACACAAATGCAAACGGTTTCAGGCTTCCTTATGTAAAAGAATGGGAATATGCTGCACGAAAGCGCCTTGATGGAACTGCAATTTCTGGAAGAAATGTTTCTGGAGATGAAGCTGGTTCTGCAATTAAAACAACAGCCACAGAAAAAATGAACGGAATATCGTTTACTTTTTCTACAAAACAAAACGAATATTGCTGGCAAAGGCAAAACAGCGCTTCAAACGGACCTTCAGAAACTTACACAGGACAAGATGATACAAACACAACGCTTTCAACAAAAACAGGAAAATCCATCTCTGGAAGAAGAATGCATCTTTCAGGTGGAAAACTTC
>SFNX01000053.1 GCA_004552595.1 Lachnospiraceae bacterium
GGTAAAAAAAGACTCCGAACTCCTCGCCGCCGGCACCAGCAGTGAATCACTCATCGTTCAAAAAGGCGAAAACCTCCTCTCCGTCACCCTCCAATTCGTAGCCGACGGCCAGATCTTCTTCGGCGACCACGTCACCATCCAGCTAGCCTCTGCCTCCGACGAAATCTGGCTCAACCAAGGCGAATGGTCCTTCAATCTCCTCGACGACTCCGGCAACGACATCCTCGCCGATGTGGATTGGGATGCAGAAGAAAATCAAGGAATTTTAGAAATCACTGCCAGTTTGAGAACAGGTCATACACAAATCTTTACAGAATATAGTGGTAATTATTCATCAGCTTTCAATAAAATTTCTCTAAGTGAGTCTTCTCCTATACCACAAGCAGGTACTTACGAATTAACAGTCACAATTATGCCAATCGGAACAAAGTACCTTAATAAAAATCAAGAATATGTTCCATTACCACAATTCGAACCAACTTCGACTACGTTTGAGATTAATCCTGAAAACATCGCTGGAATTAATATGTCTAATTATGGCGATCCGACTGATTTTGGTGCAGCATTGTCTTCTGTTTTAACTGCTTGTTCAAGTGGTACTACACTAGCTTTTTATGGAACAACTTCCATGAAATATGATGATGATGTATTCGCTGTATTAAAAGAAAAATTAAACAATTCTAGAAAAATCTATGATATAGACATGTCTGCCTTGACCTCAACGGCAGAAGATAAAGTAATTGATAATGAAGAAAATCCTTTTGAATATTGTAGTAATGTTTCTTCAATTATTTTCCCTGATGATTTGGAAGAAATTGGTCTTTCGCAATTTCAAAGTTGTAGTAATCTTAAATCAATAAAACTTGGTAAATCTTTGAAAAAAATTGGTTATCAGGCATTTTATTGTTGCTCAAAGCTTACAGATGTAATAACGCCAGAAGATTGTGAACTTACTACTATATGTGACTCTGCATTTATGTCAACTGGAATTACTAATTTTAAAATTCCTAAGAGTCTTGTAGCAATTGGGCCAAACATTTTCCGTTTTAATTATCCAGTTGTTACCATTTCTTGTGAAGATTCAAGTGGACAATGGTATTCTACAGACAATGCAACATTATGGAATAAATGGTGTGATGGAGAATTAATACCTCCAGAAGACGGTGATGATAACCAAGAAATGGCTTCGGAAGTTTCAGATATTACAGCTGTCGATTTTACAGAGACTGATTTGTATTATTATTGCAAAAGATAAGTCTAGGGAGAGAATAATATGAGATTATTAAATAAAAATATTGTGAAGAAATCATTAATAGTTATATCAGTTTTTGTCTGTTATATATTTGTTAGTTGTTCAAACTCACTGGATTCAACTCCTTCTGCAACCGGCAGATATTCTGTAACTGGTAAAATCTCCTTTGCTGGATCAAGTGGAGCTGTTCCACTGATTCTAACTAAAGACTCAGAGGGGAGAACGGCAACTACTTCTTTCAATAATGCTCATTTTTCGTTAAATCTATATGCCTATAAATATGGACAAGATGGTCTGGATCAAAGTAAGAAATATGACAATGTTGTTGTAGACCAGTCCGGTTCTTTTATTTTCTGCTTTGAATCAAAAGGTGAATATGTAATCTACGCCGAGTTAATAAAGGATGAAAAAACTTGCGGAAAAGGATCTGCTTATGTAGATGTTAACAGCTTTACTCCAAAATCTGTAAGAATTAACGCAAGTCCTGTGATTACAGAAAACGGAACAATCCAGCTCGATGTTTCAACTGCAACAGATATCACTCCAACAATTAAAAAGGTCTGTGTCAGCTGGATCAACTCCTATAATTACAACATAGAAGATGAGGCAAGTCATGATGTAGGCGGCCACGAAAACAGTCCTGCCATGCAGATAATGAACTCTGTCTTGACAGAAGGAGAGTACAATAAGACTTTCGATGTAGTAAATGGTACTACCACAATCTCTTACGAAGACTTCCCAGGCGGCAGCTGGCTTGCCAAAATCAGCTTCGATGATGACATTGGTAACACTATATATTCCTGCCAGGAAATCATCAATGTTTACCCAAACTTCACAACAAATATTTGGTATGGTTCAAGCCCAGCTATCTCTGATGGTACATTTACAGTCTCAAAGAGTTTAGTAACCAGCTATGATACAAAATGTGTTCCGGATACAAATTATGTTTTGTATAATAATGAATCAGGAAACTATCAATACTATTTAAAAGACTCTCCTTCTGCGTCTGTTAGTGGAACTGCAGATTTTTCTACTTCTACTTCTCCTTCTGGACCTAGTTTCTGTTTTGATGCAAATGGAAATTTCTATATTTATGATGACGAAAAAATCTATACAAATAACACGATCTTTTCAAACGGTTTTATTGAGATAAGTTCATTCCCGGATCTGGAATTTATAGATATAGCCGGTATAGTTATAGATGTAACAAAGAATGTTATTTATTTATATAGCAAAAATGAAATGCAACTGGATCTATACAAATTTTCTGATTTTATTTCAAATGGTTCTACGGAACTTTCGGAACATTATTCAGTTAATTACGATGCTGGTTCTTATTTTCATGATGACATGGTAATAAATGATGGTATTCTTTATGACTTGTGTTCAAAAGATGCAGGATCTTGGATTGTTACAACGAATCTTGGAGAAGTTACAAATATTCATACATTCGCTAAGGAAGTTAACATAGATTTGTCTACAATTTTTGGAAACTCCTCGACACCAATGATAAAAGATATGCTTTATCAAGATGGTTCGGTTTACCTGCTTGCAAAGAACTCGGGATTTGGGGAAGAGTCTATCATTAGTAATGGTGCTGTCTTACAATACAATATAATGTCGAATAGTATTAAAAATACAGGGCTCTCTTCTGATATGGCTAGTGGAGAGGATTACGGCAGCAAAAAATTAAGTTCTTATTTTTATCGTTATGATAATCAAACTAGGAAAGCATATCATTATCAGTTTTTTACTGACGATGCTCATACAGAACCGCTTTATTTCCCTTGTAATATAACATATACTTATGCTGAAGAAGAAAAAACTTTATATTATGCTCTTCCAGAAATACATACTCCAAATGCATTGGAAGATAATCTTTCAACGGAATATTTTTATGGACCTTCAAAATTCATTGCAATAAAACCGAAAAAATTGGTTATTTTAGATGAGGGGGTTGCATTATATACTGATAATGATGCTTTGAAGTATAAAAATGTAAACCGTGTTGTTATTGTTGATTTGGAAACTTTTGCAATTAGTGCTGTTGAAAATACAGCAGTTAGGTTTGGCAGCGATAAGTCTGAACCTTTTGTAATTGATGATAGGATTCATTCTGGTGCAACTGGTTATGAACCTCTATTTGGTGATGAGATATTTTCGGGGGCAAAGTACTATGAGAAAGATGGTCAAAATACATCTACTACTTCTGCGGGTAACCTGCGTTTTGGTATCCCATGCGGAGACTAAAATAACATTTTGAAAAACGCTACGCATATTTCTGTCTGCATTCCACTTTATGACACTGAGCCCTTGCTGGCTCAGTGTCTTCGTTCTGTTTTTCTGCAGGATTTTAATTCCTTTGAAGTAATTGTCTTATCTGATGCAAGCCGTGGAAAAGATGAAAAAGGGCGGAATGGAAAGAAAATTACAAAACAAGTTTTTAAAGAGTGTAAAAAAATCAGAAAAGAAACTGGCCTTGCTGAAATCTCGGTGCGATTTATAGAACACCGCCAGAACATGGGTTTAGTTGAAGTTCGCCGCTCGCTTTTGTTTTATGCACAGGGAAAATATATTTCTTACATCGACAGCGATGATGTTATGGTTTCGGGGGCGTTAAAGGCTCTTTACGAAGTGGCAGAAAATCAGGATGCGGATATTGTGCAGGGGCGTTCTACTGCCGGTAGTTTTAATGCAGATGGACAATTCATTCCGTCACCCAGAAATCTTTATTCAAATATAACTATAGGCTCTGTGTGTGATTATGAAATCATAAGAAAAATGATACTGGCTGAAATTGCCGGGGTTCTGTGGGCAAAGCTTTATAAACGTACTTTGCTTGAAATGGCTTTTGAAAGTATTCCTCATATAGAATGTAATATGGCTGAAGATTTTTTGATTTCCTTCTTTGTTACATTTTATGCAAAAAAATATGTTGGAATTGAAAATCAGGTGTATCAATATCGTGTTCAGAGCGGTATGAGCAGCAGACGAAAAATTGATTCTGAAAAGAAAATCCGTATGGTTTGTTCAACGGCAAGTGTATTTTCTGTTATTGCTGAATCAAATGAATTGAAAGCTCTGGAAGAAAATGAAGTAAATTATGTCCGCCGCTTTTCAACACACTATTTGAAAGACAATATAAAACAATTGAATGATAATGTTATTCCTGAATTAAAAACAAAGGCTCACGAATTGCTTTGTGAATACTGGGGTGAGTCTTTTGTGAACAGAGTCGAAGAAAATCTGAATAAGTAAAAAATCTGCGAAAGTTTATTGAAATTCGTGGGGCGTTACGGGGCGGAGCCCCGTTGGAAGGGGGAGCGAAAGACCGCACAGCGGGCTGGAGCGAGGGGAAGGCTTTCCCCTCCTGCTTAATAATTTACAATAAAAACTCTTTGATGAAATCTTCGACCTGGCGGGAACTGAATTTGACGGCGGCTGTTTCGGTGGTGATGATGAGTTTTTTGCCCAGGAAGATTTTGTTTTCGCTGAAGAGGAGGAGCTTGGCGGCGGCGTGGCTGGCGTAGGCGGGGTCGTCCAGGAGTCCAAAGTGCTCCCAGATGTATTCGCAGCGAGTGCGCACGTTGAGGCAGAGGAAATCCGGATGGAAGGTGCGGCCGTCTTTGAGCTCCAGCGGGTACTCGTAGCGGTAAGGGACGTTGAAGCGCCCGAGCGTGTCGGCGATGAGGATTTCTGATTTTGACCGGACCTTCACTCCGCTCGCGGTAAAATACTCGGGCGCGTCCTCCGCGAAAGGCAGCCCCTGCCACTCGGCGGCTTTCCAGAGCTCGACGTACTGGTTATCTGGCAGGGTGACGGGGGTGATGAGGAGGCGGCGGGCCTGGCACATATTTTTATAAAGGTCTGTAATTTTGGATCCGCTGGCAGCAAGCAGATGATCTATCGCAGCGACCTGCCGGCTGAGTATTTTGATCAGGCTTTCATCGTATTGTTTTTGTGCAAGTCGTTGGATTAATGGGAGCTGCGTGTGCGGAAGGTAAGTTCCTTTTGTGTCGCCTCGAGAGGTGATCTTGTAATATTGATGCTTGCGGCCCCCACGTGCCTGCGCAATGCGGAGATGGCCTTTCGGGGCTCTGTTTAATGTTTTGAGTTTACTTGTGAGCAGCTGATTTAGTTCTTCCCGGCGGATTTGAAGCTGTTCGGTCAGAGTTTCAGGTGGAAGTTGTTCAAAAATCATAGTTTTCTCCTTTTTGGGCGTTTGGGGTTTATAAGAAAGCCGCTTTGATGTTTTTTATAGGCTGAGTTTTCTGCCTGGTAAAGGCTTTTACGGCTTTTGAGCCTATAAAACTTGTATAGGGATTTGTCTTATAGGTCCGAAATCTCGATTTTTGCTTTCTGAGTATCAATTTATTTATTCTCCTTGCAGAAAAACTGCTTTTTGGACCTATAAGAAAGTTGCTACGAAATATTTATAGGCTCAATTCATTGTTTTACATGTTCAGGCACTATTGGTGAGGGCCTATAAAAAAGTATGTATATTGTTCTTATAGGCCCGAAGCCGTTTAAGATTCGTTTTTACACTACTTGTTTAGGGGCCGCGGAGCCGCACATTTTCCTCATATATATAATTGAATAGATATGCGATTTTTGTCACAAATTTGGAAAAAAAATTAAAAAATGTGCGGATTTTTGGGGGCGGCGGTAAGGTTGAGGCGGGGCGGGCAGGGATGCGGTGCGGCCGGTGTTTTGGAAAGACATCCCTACACACTGGCCGGGGGCGTTGCGGGGGCGGGGCCACGTTGAAGTCTGGGGCTTTTTCGGCAGAGTTTTAGCGCATTGCCACGACCCCTGTGCCCCCGCAGAGGGGGTAGCGGACAAGACCGGAAGGAGCGAGCGAGCCGGAGGCGAGCGAGGGACTGAGGACTTGGTAGCGAGGGGGATTCTTCCCCCTCATTCATCCACTTTTTTACTATTGAATTCAAACTAAAAAATCGTTAAATTATATCTTGGTATACGAGGGTCTCTTGGAGAGGCTTAAGTATATACAGAAAATGGCTCGGCACCGGGATTTGGCGCGGGGCTTATAGGAGTTTTTCATGAACGTTTCTGATATTAAACATGCTGGAATTAAAGCATGGGTTGAAGAATGTGTTAAGATGTGTGAACCTGACAATGTTGTTGTTGTTGACGGTTCTACAGCTGAATATGACCGCCTTATGAAGAAGTGTGTAGACGCTGGTCTCGCTACTCCTTTGAAGGCAAAAGAGAACTGCTTCCTTTTCCGTTCTCTTCCAAGCGACGTTGCTCGCGTTGAATCACGTACATTCATTTCTTCTAAGAAGGAAGAAGATGCTGGTCCTACTAACCACTGGATTGACCCAGTTGAATTGAAGGCAACAATGAAGGGACTTTACACAGGTTGTATGCACGGTCGTACAATGTATGTAATTCCATTCTGTATGGGTCCACTCGGATCTCCAATTGCTAAGTACGGTATTGAACTTACAGACTCTGAATACGTTGTATTGAACATGGACATCATGACTCGTGCCGGTGAAAAGGTATGGCAGTACCTCGGTACTGACGGTGACTGGGTTCCATGTCTCCACTCTGTTGGTAAGCCACTCAACAATGGCGAAACAGACAACGGAATCTGGCCTTGTGCTGATGTTGAGCACAAATACATTTCTCAGTTCCCAGAAGAGCACCTTGTATGGTCTTACGGTTCTGGATACGGTGGAAACGCTCTTCTTGGTAAGAAGTGTTTCGCTCTTCGTATTGCAACTGTTATCGCTCGTGAAGAGGGATGGCTTGCAGAACACATGCTTATTCTTAAGCTCACAAACCCTAAGGGTGAAGTAAAATATGTAACAGGTGCTTTCCCAAGTGCTTGTGGTAAAACAAACCTCGCTATGTTAATTCCTACTATCCCAGGATGGAAGGTTGAAACTGTAGGTGATGATATTGCATGGATGAAGTTCGGAAAAGACGGACGTCTCTACGCTATCAACCCAGAAGCAGGATTCTTCGGAGTTGCTCCAGGAACTTCTGCTGAATCTAACAAGAACGCTCTTATTTCTGCTGAAAAGAATACTATCTATACTAACTGTGCTCTTACTGAAGACGGTGATGTATGGTGGGAAGGAATCGGATATCCTGCAAAGGGTAACCTCGTAGACTGGAAAGGACAGACTCGTCCTGCATTCCCTAAGGACAAGGCTCCTAAGGGTGAAGAAATGGCTCATCCAAACGCTCGCTTTACAGCTCCTGCTAAGCAGTGTCCATGTATTGCATCTGACTGGGAATCTCCAGAAGGTGTACCTATTTCTGCTATCCTCTTTGGTGGACGCCGTCCTTCAACTGTACCTCTCGTACATCAGGCTCGTTCTTGGAACCACGGTGTATTCCTTGGATCTATCGTAGGTTCAGAAATCACTGCTGCTTCTACAATCAACGCTGCTGAAGTTGGTAAGATCCGCCGTGACCCATTTGCTATCCTCCCATTCTGTGGATACAACATGGGTGACTACTTCCAGCACTGGATTGACGTAGGTGCTAAGGCTGATCAGGACAAGCTTCCTAAGATCTTCTACGTTAACTGGTTCCGCAAGGACGAAAACAATCCAGACCTTCCAGGTGGATTCATGTGGCCAGGATACGGCGATAACTCACGCGTTCTCGCATGGATTTTCGACCGCTGCGACGGCGTAGACAATGCTGTTGATACACCTATCGGACTTATGCCAAAAGATGGCGCTCTCAACACAGACGGTCTTGCTGACTACTACAAGAAGACTCTCCCAGAAATCCTCAAGGTTGATGTTGAAGGATGGAAGAAGGAAGTTAAGGATATTCGTGAGAACCACTATCCTAAGTTCGGAAAGCACTTGCCAAAAGAATTGACTGCTATTCTTGATGATCTTGAATCAAGATTAAACAAGGCTTAGATTGACGCTTACAGCGCAATCTAACCCGCTATGATAACGACAAAAGGGGAAGCCGCTGGCTT
Source organism: Lachnospiraceae bacterium (assembly GCA_004552595.1). GTDB lineage: Bacteria > Bacillota > Clostridia > Lachnospirales > Lachnospiraceae > UBA2868. The sequence continues at coordinate 8,226 of SFNX01000053.1, forward strand.
CCCCTTTTGCGTTTCAAACCAATTTCGTGCCGACAAACTCGCTTCGCGCCTTTGCGGCACAAATCATAAAGTGTATGAGCATTTTTCGAAAACTTTTTGCCTGTTTTTCACTTTCCTTTCTTTTTCTCTTATTGGGCTGTGCCAGCCTAGCGCGGCCGGAACTTTCTCCAGAGGAAGAGGCTGTCTTATATCCGCAGGCGTCTTATGTGCCGGAGGCTTTTGAGTGGGAAGAGGTCTGCCCCGGCGTTTCGCGTTTTGATTTTGAGAACTCAGAAATCCCACTTATTTACCATGCAGTAAGAATTGACCTGACTTTTGCCTGGGCCGCCGGGCAGGGCAGAACACTGGAGCTGGTTTGCAGCTGCAATGAATCTACCGCACAATTCGCCGCCCGTACCCAATGCGCTGTGGCGGTTAACGCTACACCTTTTACAAGAAGCGGCCAGCTGGCTGGTATTCACAAGGAGGCGGGGGTACTTTTGTCGCAGCCAGTGGCACGCTATGGAGCCATTGCTTTTAAGCTGGCAGAGAATGTCGGGGGCCCTGGTTGTGTAGCCCGCATTTTTGAGTCTCAGGTAGACGGGGAAATAGAAGACTTCGAATATGCTTTCGGTGGTTTTTTTGTGGTTCTTGACAGGGGAGAGGTCTGCACGGAATTTATCCGCCGCGGCGATTCGCGAACGGGAGTGGGGCTTTCTGCGGATGGAAGAATCTTATATTTTCTCGTTGTAGAAGGAGAGTGGCCAGACCGGAGCCGGGGCTTATCTTATCCCCAGTGTGGAGAAATCTTTAAGGCTATGGGGTGTAATCAAGCTCTTGAATTAGATGGAGGCAGTTCATCAGACCTTTGTGTTAATGGAAAATCAGTTTTATCTTATAAAGTGCACAATCGTCAGGTAAATTCTTTTGGATTTAGAGTTAAATAAAATTGCCCGGTTTTTTATTTACCGGGCATTACAAGTAATATACGTTTTTAACTGAGGCTGGAAACTAAGCTGACTGACAATTGTAGAGATAAAACAGGGTGAGCTGGAAAATCTCTTCAGGTGAACCGCAGTTTGAAATAAGTTTTTTGATGTACTTTTTCATATTCTGTGGGTAGTTTGTGTTGTCTACAGCCAGATAATAAGCTTCCTTTTTTGCATTTAAACTCTGCATAGTTCCTCTCCTATTTACCTATATAATATATCGGATAATAAAAGTGCTTTCAATAGGTTAAAGTTAATTAAAGTTATGAAAATATACGGAAAAAATTGTGAAAAAATCACAAAAAGGCGTTGGTGGGGCGGGGTAAGAAGTCTTATGTCATGCTGAACCATGTCCGGGTTGACAGCTGTTAGTGAGTATGAATCCAGGTCAGCTCGTGCTTGTTATAGTTGAGATGCACAATGCGGCTGCCAGGAATATCTGCAAATTCCTGTATCAGAGGCCAGTTGATTTCGCCCTGCATTTTGATTGTGCAGATCATATTGAGGTCCGGCTTATATTCAAGCCATTTCTTTATCCATTCCAAAAGGCGCTCCGGATAGCAGATTACATCAGAAAATACCCAGTCTACCGGGCCAATCTCTTCGGGTTTAAGGGTAAATGCGTCATGAGCCTGGAAGGTAACCAGAGGATTTTTCATAAGAGAGTCGGCGAGGGGAGCGCGGTCTACGGCATAAACTGAAGCACCGAGTCCTACCAGTACCCAGGTCCATCCGCCAGGACAGGCACCGGCTTCAAAGCAGCGCTGACCAGCAGAAGGAAACTCTGTCCCGTTCAAAAGATTTGCCATTGTAAGCGATTCCTGTATTTTCAGGTAAGCACGGCTTGGCGGATTTTCATGATCTTCTATAAAATGCAATGTTCCTGCAGGGAGGGTACTTGTAGTTGCAGCACTGGCAATCATTGTGTGTTCATCAATCAAAGTCCAAAGGCCCATAGGCGAAGACGGAATCTTTACCGGGAAGCTGCGTTCTTTAAGGTTGATGTAAGGAAGTTTTTCCTGAATCAGCTGGGCACGGCGGAAGCAGGTATACTGATATGGCGCCCAGTTTCTCTGAAGTTTTTTAAGTTCACCGGCAGCCTCACCAATCGAATTGAAGTTTACAATGAAAGGCTCAAGCATCACGGTTCGCGCCCAGTAAGGCACCGGCAGATCCGACACATCATCACCGGATATATTTTCAAAATAGAGAAGGTCGCCGTAGCGTGCGTCTGGTTTGCGGGTGATTCCAAAACGGCCTGATAGTTCAGAAATCAAAAGTTCAGACTGTTCCGGGAATGCAAGGAAGGCAAGATTTTTCATACGATGTCTGGTAAATCATCCTTTGAAATTTTTTCAAGATGCTTTATGAAACTTTCAAGTTTGTGTGCGTCTGGTGAGTAGTGAATCTTAAAGCCAATAAAAGTATTTCCACCGTGTTCGTTTACCCACTGTGGACTACAGATAAGATTCAAAGGAGAAGATGTTGAGCCGTGCAAAGGAGAAATCTTTACATCATATTCAGTTTCCAAGTCTACAACGACAGGAAAAGAATAGTGTACCTTGCAGCCATTCAAACTGATATCATCGAGAATTCCAGGGAGTGCACAGATTTCAGGTGCTGTAATGCGGCCGATTTCTTCATAACGAGTATGCAGACGGTTTTCTTGTTCCATAGGGTATAGTATAGGGTATTTTGCGGATTGATACAACTACGGGGACGTTCCGGAGGGGGACATCACTTAACCACCATAACCTTTCGTGTTTCATCAATACCGCTGCCGATTACGCGGATAAAGTACATTCCTCTTGCAACAATATTTCCGTTTCTGTTTCGGCCGTTCCATGTAAAGTAATGCTCGCCGGCATTTGCCTTTCCTCGGTTAAGGTATGTAATGATATTTCCATCCAGAGTCATTACCATTACGTTGAGTTTGCCTTCTGATGCAAGATTTACCTTGATTACAGTTTTTTCATTCTTGCCGGCATCAATTACGTTATTGAAAATTGAAACGCCGCCTCTCTGTTCGTTAACGCTGCGAACCTTAAATGACCACAAATCAAGAGAATTAATATCAGTTACATCCGGCATTCTCAGACAGAAGAGTGGAACCGGCAAAGTCTGTGAAAGATCAAACTTATCTGTCTGAACATCGTAGAAGGGGTTGTTATAGATTCTAACCGGGCTCGATGCATCTTTCATAAGAGAGAACATAAAGCTGATCTGACTTCCGCTGTTCCAGGCAGAAATGGTGCCGGCAGCTTTTTGGGCATGGGCTCTTGAACAACTTAAGCAAGAGTATCCAGAAATAAAAATCATCGGCGAGGTATATAATCCTGCCCTCTATCGCACATATATTGCCAGCGGTTTTGATTATCTCTACGACAAAGTGGGCATGTACGACACTCTGCGTGCGATAATATGCGGCCATTGTCCCGCTTCGGCCATTACCGGAGCATGGCAAGCAACCGACGACATTGCCGAACACATGCTCTACTTCCTTGAGAACCATGACGAACAACGCATTGCAAGCGACTTCTTTGCCGGCTCTGCATGGAAAGCCATACCCGCCCTTGCAGTATCTCTCCTGTTACGTCGCAATCCGTTTATGCTCTTCGAAGGCGAGGAGTATGGAGAGAAAGGGATGGATGTCGAGGGATTCAGCGGACGCGATGGCCGCACCACAATCTTTGATTACTGGAGCATCGACACACTCTGCCGTGCTGAGCAATTCCAGCTCTCTGACGAAGAACGTCGTCTGGCCGACATGCACCATAGGCTCATCGACATTGCAAAGAAAGAG
>SFNX01000158.1 GCA_004552595.1 Lachnospiraceae bacterium
ATAGTAGCGGCTTTTTCTGAGCTCTTACCAAAATGTCTCTGATTAGAAAGTCTGATTTGTGCTGTTAATGCCTCAACCTGAGCTAAAAGCTTCTGTGTTTGTGAATGGTAAACTATTTTCCATAGATTTAGGCAAATAAAATTCCATAGTTTTTGGCAATTAATTTTCCATAATTATAAAATTAACTGCTCCGGATGGTATACTTTCACCCGGAGGTGATGAAAGGTGGTTGATTGGATAATGTATGGAAAAGTCCAAGAAAAGAAACGAAAAGGCCTAAATAAAAGTCAGGCCTCAAGAGACTTAGGTGTCGATTACAAAACAATCCTTAAGTACTGGGATATGACACCAGATGAGTATGCTGCTACTAAAGCTGCCGCCAGTAGCAGAACTAAAAAGGCAGAACGATATGAACCATTTGTTCTTGAATGTCTAAAGGAGTATCCGGATATATCTGCAGCACAGATATATGACTGGATAAAAGAAAAATACAAAGTGGAGACACTGGGCTTTCAAGAACGAGCATTCAGGAACTATGTGAAAAGTATTCGTGAAGAATACGATATTCCAAAGGTAATACCACAAAGACAGTATGAAGCAGTTGATGAATTGCCACCAGGCTTTCAAGGACAGGTGGATATGGGTGAAATTATTCTAAAAACTGCTACTGGACGGCACAAAAAGATATACTGTTTTGCAATGGTGCTGTCCCATTCAAGATATAAATTCGCATACTGGACGGACAGACCGTTTACAACGGAAAGCTTTGTTGATGCACATATAAAAGCATTTACATACTTTGGTGGCAGACCCAAAGAACTGGTTTATGACCAGGATAAGATACTTGCCGTAAGCGAGAATGCCGGAGATATCATATATACAGAAGGTTTTCAGAATTACCTGAATGTCATGAAATATGAAATTTTTCTGTGTCATGGAGCTGATCCGGAATCTAAAGGCAAAGTTGAAAATGTAGTTAAATATTTAAAACACGGCTTTGCTAAGCATAGAACATTTACAGATATAGACAGCTTTAATGCAGACTGTATGGCATGGCTTAGGCGAACAGGAAATGCCAAAGTACATGAAACAACAAAAAAGATACCGGCAGAAGTATTTAAAGTCGAACGTGAATACCTCATACCAGTATCAGAATACAGCTTTGCACCTGCTGTTAACGAAAATATACCCCATCAGGTAAGAAAAGACAATACCGTATTATATAGGGGAAATAGATATCGTGTTCCTAAAGGAACATATAAGCCTGGACGTAAAGTATATCTGATTATTAATGATGAAATAATCTCCATAACAGATATCGAAACAGGTGAAATATATGCCAAGCATACGCTCTGTCATGAAAAGGGAAGAATAATAGGAACCAAGCGTGAGGACAGAGACAAAAGTAAAACCATACTTGAACAGGAAATGATAATCAGACAGAATTTATCGAATGATGAGCTGATTCTACCATTCCTAAATCAGGTTCATAGAAATAGAGGCAGATACTATAGGGATCAGCTTGGCGTAATAAGAAATCTAATAAAGAACTGGGACAATGACCTGATTATAGAATGCATTCACTACTGCACAGAACGCGAAATGTTTTCAGCAGGTGAACTTAAGTCCACAGTCATATACTTTGATACTTTAAGAAACGAAAAAGAAATACGAAAGTTTAATAATGCACTCCCATCCAAATACCTTGGCAACAAGCCACAGGTAAGAGATTTGAAGGTTTATGAGGATGCTATGGAGGGGGTGTTATAAATGGATAAGATTCCAGAAATAAAAGGTTATGCAGCAAGCCTGGGACTAACATATACAAAAACAGAGCTTGAAACAATAATACATGAAGCTGAGAAGAATTCTTCTAGCTATCTCACATTTTTATATGATGTTCTTTATGGAGAAATCAAGTACAGACAGGATAAGGCAAAGGAAAGGCGTATAAAGGAAGCGGGATTCCCGTATAAGAAATATTTAAAGGATTTTGATTTAAATTTCTGTACATCAATCACAAAAAAGCAGTTTAATCAGCTGTCGGAGCTTACTTGGGTTGATGGAATATATAATCTCATACTTTCAGGGCCACCGGGAGTTGGCAAAACACATCTTTCCATAGCACTTGCATATCATGCCTGTGAGGAAGGATACAAAGTTAGCTATACAAGTATGCAGTCGCTTATGCAGGTGCTTAAAACACACGAAGTTGATCGTAGAAGCAAAGCCAAACTTAACCGGATACTTAAATCAAACTTATTAGTTATCGATGAAGTCGGATATCTTCCGATAACAGCGGTTGAAGGAAACATGTTCTTCCAGCTGATATCACAGCTTCAGGAGCAGACATCGCTGATAATCACAACTAATAAAGGATTTGAGGAATGGGCAGAGTTTTTAGACGATACAGCACTTGCTACTGCTATCCTTGATAGACTGTCATACAGATGTGACAGGATACAGATGACAGGTAAAAGCTATCGACTAGAAAACCGTAAATCGTTTTTAGAAAAGGAAAGGAACTGCAAAGAATGAGATTTAATAGAAATGTACCAAGAGAGAATAGAGAATACTTAAGAGCTGAATTAAAGAAGTATGAGGCTGAATTCGATGATATGACAAAATCTGAGAAGGACGCTCTTTATAAATGGGTAGCATCTGGTAGAAGTCCATATGACAATGGTGATTATGTGTGTTATGAAGGTGGATGTCCTGTGGACTTCATATCAGCACTAAGGATGTGGGAAGAAATGGCAAACGAAGAGCCCCCTGTTCCTGTGTATGATACAGAACTTGATAAGACTGTATTCCTAGCAACAGATTTAGTTCATACGGAAATAGATTCTAATGAGGAACTACCGTTTAAATAAAAAAACAAACCCGCGGAGAAATCCGCGGGTATAAAAAACAAGGTAAGTATGGAAATTTAATTGCCGTTTTTTATGGAAAATTAAATGCCAGAATTTATGGAAAAGTACTTGCCGTTTACA
>SFNX01000054.1 GCA_004552595.1 Lachnospiraceae bacterium
GCTGCATCATGCATTGCTGTAAGTGAAAGATATCCCGCCATTGAATTTGCATTTGCCATTACGGCATCAAATCCACCTGCTGCAGTGATTCCGAATCCAAGTACTACTACAAGAGCTATTGTCATAACGCATGACTGAATAAAGTCTGTTGTTGAAACTGCCTTAAATCCACCCATAATTGTATATCCAACGATGACAATTGCAGATACGACCATAGCTGCCATATAGTCAACACCAAAAAGTGAGTTGAAAAGCTTTCCGCATGCTGCAAATCCCGAAGCTGTATAAGGAATAAAGAAAATTACGATGACAAGTGCACAAATTGCATTAAGGATGTTTTTGTCATCATGGAATCTCTTTGAATAGAAGCTTGGTACCGTAAAGGCGTTAATATTTGCAGAATATCTGCGAAGACGTCTTGCAACAAAGAGCCAGTTAAGATAAGTACCGATTCCAAGTCCTATTGCAGTCCATGCCGCATCACACACACCTGATAAGTATGCTACACCAGGAAGACCCATTAAGAGCCAGCTTGACATATCTGATGCCTCAGCTGACATAGCTGTAACGAACGGTCCTAATTTTCTTCCTCCAAGGTAAAAGTCTTCAGTGTTTGAATTGTTCTTACTGAAAACAAAGCCGATTGCAAGCATTACCAGAAGGTAAATAACTATTGCCGCAACAATGAAAAAGTTGTTTGTAATCATTTTTTCCTCTTTTCTAACACATAATTATTTGATATAAATCTATTTTCCAAGCATCTCTTTAAATCGACGCATGGCTTCTATTGTGTTTTCCTTATCGCCAAAGGCTGTAAGTCTGAACCATCCTTTACCGTTCTCTCCAAAGCCTTCACCCGGGGTACCTACTACATATATTGTATTTAGCATGTAATCAAAGAACTCCCAGCTTGACTTATTGTCAGGACACTTAAACCAGATGTACGGTGAATTGATTCCGCCTGTGTATTTTACACCGCATTCATCCATTGTCTTTGCGATAATTCTTGCATTTTCCTGATAGTACTTAAGATTTTCTTTATTCTGCTTTAAGCCTTCTTCAGAAAATACTGCGGCAAGTCCGCACTGTACAGGATATGAAACTCCGTTGAACTTTGTTGACTGGCGTCTGTACCAGAGTTTATAAATATTTGTTCCGTCGATTTCAAGTTCCTTAGGGATTACTGTATATCCACATCTGGTTCCCGTAAATCCTGCAGTCTTTGAAAGTGAACACATTTCAATTGCGCACTTTCTTGCACCTTCGATTTCAAAAATCGATCTTGGTATATTTTCTTCTGTAATAAATGCTTCATATGCCGCATCATAGAAAATAACCGCATTATTGTTAATTGCATAATCAACCCATGCCTTAAGCTGTTCTTTATTCATAGCGGCTCCGGTAGGGTTATTCGGTGAACAAAGATATATTAAATCCGCATGCACAGAAGGATCAGGGCTTGCATTAAAGCCGTTATTCTCATTTGCATCGGCATAAATTATCTTACGACCTCCCATGATATTTGTATCCACATACACAGGATATACCGGGTCTGTTACAAGAACTACGTTGTCTTTATCAAAAATATCAGTAATGTTTCCGGCGTCGGATTTTGCACCATCGTTAATTAATATCTCATCCTTATCAACATCGACTCCAAATGTCTTGTAATAATCGGATACGGCCTGACGTGCGAATTCATATCCCTCATAATCGGGGTATCCTTTGAAAGTTTCTTTCTTAGAAAGCTCGTCGCATCCCTTCTTCATAGCCTCAACTACTATTGGAGCCAAAGGTCTTGTTACATCTCCAATACCAAGTCTGATTAAAGGCTTGTCGGGGTTTTCCTTTGTAAATTCGTTAACTCTTTTTGAAATTTCGGCAAAGAGATAACTCGGTACAAGGTTTTCAAAGTTTTTGTTTACTTTTGCCATTTTTCATCTCCTCATCTAAGCTAAATCGCCTAGTCTTCAAGGTCATCGATGATCTCCCTTGCAGCTTCACGCTTAGTGATGCGCCTCTCCATTGCGTGATGCTCTATCATATGATGGGCCTCCTCTTCAGTTACCTTCTTTTTATCTATAATAAGCCACTTAGCGTGGTTTATCATTCTGATATCAGCCATCTTTTCTTCAAGCGTTCTGTTCTTCTTCTCCATCCTTTTAATCTTTGCTGATGTAGCACTTAAAAGTCTCATAGAAGAATAAACAACCGGCTTTGTACTGGGCTTTGAAATTGTTACGATTCCCGCATCTATTACCTGGTATGTAATCTGATCATAGAGTTCGTCCTTTACAAGAAGCATGATACACATCGGTGAATCGGCATAATCAAGTGCCAATTCAACACCAAAATCATCAGGCATCGGTGTATTTATTACTAAAATGTCATATGGTCCCGACACAAGCATACGTCTTGCTTCCCCACATGAATTGGCTCTGCATACAGGATAAAACTCTTTCTGTGGCAATAAATCAACCATGAAATCATATATTTTATCTGAACCCGTTACTATCAAAACAGAACGGACATCTACATTAAGTGACATATCTGACCTCTGATCCTAACACATGGTTGATTCTACAATAGATTTAACACTGCCTTATTAATTACAGAGTTGATAAATGGACTATTTGCAGCAATTTCCCTTGCGTTTTCAAGGCTTTCAGGCAGCTTTTTCAATTTGTCTTTTACACTCTTGTCTGCATCCTTAATGTTAATGTTGCATGGTTCAGGAAGTTCAAGATTTTTCTTGATTCCATCAAGTCCTGCATAAATCAATACAGCAAATGCAAGATATGGATTTGCACAAGGATCAGGACTTCTAAGCTCAAATCTCTTATTGTTGTTTCGTCTCTCAGGAATACGAATAAGCTGTGAGCGGTTTTCCTTTGTCCATGTGACATACTTAGGAGCTGTGTGCTCTCCAAGTCTTTTATATGAATCTTCCTTTGTATTTAAAAATGCAGTGATTTCGCATATGTGCTCCATAACACCTGCCATAAATTTCTCGTTATATGATTCTTCACCCTCACCTTTAACAGAAATATTAATGTGGAGTCCATTACCCGGCTTATCAGAAATAGGTTTTGGTGAAAAGTCCGCATACAATCCGTTATGAAGTGCTGCAGCCTTAACTACAGATACGAAGTTCATAGCATTATCTGCTGCCGTAATTGCATCAGCATATCTGAAATCAATCTCATTCTGTCCCGGGCCGTCAAGATGAAGTGAGCTCTCAGGATTAATTCCCATTTCAAGAAGTGTAAGGCATATTTCCCTACGTACATTTTCTCCCTTATCTTCCGGAGCAACATCCATATATCCTGCATTATCAAATGGAATATTTGTTCTGTTGCCGTTTTCATCTGTCTTAAATAAATAGAACTCAAATTCAGTACCAAACTGTACCGTAAGACCCATTGACTTTGCTTCCTTAACAGCATTTTCAAGGATTTTTCTTGTATCTAACTCAAATGGAGTTCCGTCAGGATATTTAATGTTGCAGAACATTCTGATTACCTTTCCCTGTGCCGGTCTCCACGGAAGTACGTTAAGAGTTTTTGAAATCGGATGAAGCATTAAATCTGTCTTAAGTTCATTTCCAAATCCGTCTATTGCGTATGCATCGAAAGAAATGCCCTCATCAAATGCTCTGTCGATTTCCGAAGGTGAAATCGAAATGTTCTTCTGCTTACCGTTGATATCGCAGAAAGCAAGCCTGATGAATTTAACATCTTCCTGTTCGATAAACTCTTTTACTTCTTCTTTTGAATAATTCATCTTTATTCTCCATTCAAATACTTATTCATCAATCCATAAAATAACCGCAAAAAGCCTTATATATTATACACCAAGCATGGCTCATATGCTATTATTATATTGTATTTAGGAGCGTACAGATGAAAAAAACGACACTGGGATATATAGAATATAATGAAAAATACTTAATGCTTTACAGAAATGTCGACAAATCAGACGGAAGCCTTGGAAAGTGGCTCGGAGTAGGCGGCAAATTAGAACAAGGTGAAACAAGCGATGAGTGTTTTATCCGCGAAGTGCAGGAGGAAACAGGTATTTTCCTTTCTGATAATGATGTTACACTTCGCGGTATTGTTGACTTTAAATCTGATAATTTCGAGAATGAACGGATGTATTTATACACCGCTAAAGTTACATCTGACTACTATAATGAAGACTGCAACGAAGGGAATCTTAAGTGGATTGATAAGAAAGACATTTTAAGCCTGAATATGTGGGAAGGCGACCATGTCTTTCTAAAAAAGCTGCTTTCTGAGAGTCCATACTTCGAATTAAGTCTTATATATGGCGGTAAGTCAGGTGAAACTCTTTTAAGAGTTGATGAGTGTCTTATTTTTAACTAACGTTTTAATGATTTTTTAAGCTTTGCAAATTTAATAACCGTACGAAAAATCAGGAGTACGTATAATACAAATATTAATGCCCAGAATATTTTATATCCGATACTGTATATCCCTGTAATTGCATGTAAAGTATACGGTATGACGATAAGTAAAAAGATTACTGCTATTGGTAATAATCGTTTCTTAAGTACATTAATGATAACTTCTATTCTCGATTCATTATCAGAAAAGATTTCTCCTTCATTCTCATTTTCAGCTGCAGACGCACTCTTTCTGAAATACAGCCATCCAACACACTTACCCGTATATTCCCATCCGAAATCATCCATTATCTTCATATAATCAGGGTTCTCAGTATTATCCTTAAAATCAAGACGATAAATCACATCTTCCGGCTCACATTTTTCAAATTTATAAAAGCATGGCGGAACCATTTTTACAAGCTTCCATCCTTCATTATGCATCTTTCTAAGCCATATTTCCTCTTCAATATAATCTGCTATAGTAAAAAATCTGATCTTTAACTTTGTTTCATTCATTTTAAATCCTCCGTAATATTTCTATATAAACGTTTTATTCTGTTAATTTCAATTTCAAGAATTTCAAGTCCAAGCTCTGTGATTTTATAAAGCTTTCTCTTCTCCTCTTCACTGTAAAATTCTATCAATCCGTCTTTCTCCATTTTAGAAAGCGTTCCATACATTGTTCCGGGGCTTATTATTACATCTCCATCTGTCATTTCCTTAACTTCCTGCCCTATTCCATATCCGTGATTTGGTGTCTTTAGACAGAACAAAATGTAAAATCCGGTTTCAGTCATAGGGACGTAAACTCTTCTGATTTTATTATCCATATTGATATCTCCTCGCAATTTTGTTTATATATTGAGTTGCTATGTATTGTACCTCGACATATCGAACCTCGATATAGATAATACATCGAAGTTCGATATATGTCAACATTATTTTTCCTTTTTGGTTTACAAACGTTAACTATCGTGATAATATACTAATGTTTATGTTCATTAACCATGATGTGAAAGGACTCTAATATGAATGTATTATTACACGATTTATCTTTAGAAAACGCAAATCATTATCTTTCAATAAATGATAAATCATCATTACAAATTGTATGCATGTTTGATAAACCGCCGGTTAAGTGTATCGGCTGTTTTGGTTGCTGGATTAAAAATCCGGGTGAATGCATAATGAAGGACGGCTACAACCATATGGGAGAGTACTTTGGAAATTGTGAAAAAATTATTATTGTTACTTCTTCACGATATGGAGAATTCAGCGTCTTTATTAAGAATATAATCGACAGGAGCATATCTGCCGTGCATCCGTATTTTGTTAAAAGAAACGGTGAAATGCATCACAAGCTCAGATACAATAACAGACCTTCATTTAATGTAATTTGCTACAGCGATGATTTGTCGGTTGATGAGAAAGAAACATTTGAAGAGAGAGTAAAGGCTGCATCTGTAAACCTTGGTGCTAAAGAATACAGTGTTACTTTTACAAATGGTCTTAAGGAAATTGTAATATAGTGCAAATTGTAAATTGCATAGAATACGCGAGGAATAACGATATGAAAATCAGTATGATAAACGGAAGTCCTAAATTGTCGAAAAGCTGCTCTTCATTATTACTTGAAGAACTTAAGAAGAGCATAAATGAAAAATCCGTATCAAACTTTGACATCACGAATTTTGATATAAGTAAGCATGCACTAAATGAAATTGAGCTTAATGAAGTTACAAATAGTGATATTTTGGTAGTTGCTTTTCCGCTCTATGTTGATGGAATACCAAGTCATGTACTGGAAGAACTTTACGAACTTGAGAGTGCATTCTCCGGTAATCCTAATAGCAGAAACACAGTATTATACGGAATTGTAAATAACGGATTCAGTGAAAGCCATCAGAATAAAAACGCTGCAAAGATGCTGGAACTGTTTTGTAAGAGGTCGGGAATAATATTTGGTCAGGTGTTAGCACTTGGCGGTGGAGAAGTGATCCGCCAAATGCTTGAAAGTGGTATGCCGTTTTTAACCGCTAAACTTTCTTATATTAAGGATGACTGGAACACTTTTGTCGATAACATTGTCGTTAAAAGAACCGGCTCCACTTTATTCTGCTCATTCAAGTCCCCGACATGGCTATTTAGAATTGTCGGAAACTCTACATTCTGGAATAAGAATGCGAAAGAAAACGGAATCAGTAAGAAGCAGATGAAGAGAAGAATAATATCACAATAATTAAATTATGCCAGCCTGCATTCTTTAGAATGCAGATTGTCCCTGTTGGCTTTGGCGTAAAGTCGTAGAGTACTCTGTTTACTCCCTTGACCTCGTGAGTAATTCTATCTGTCAAGTGCTTCATGAGTTCAAACGGGATGTTCTCTACTGTTGCTGTCATCGCATCCTTTGTATTGACTGCACGGATAATTACACTCCATTCGAATGCGCGCTTTCCGTCTTTTACTCCGGTTGATTTAAAATCAGGAACGACAGTGAAATACTGCCATACTTTTCCTTCTAATCCGTTCTTTGCAAATTCCTCACGAAGAATTGCATCTGATTCTCTAACCGCCTCTAAACGGTCTCTTGTGATTGCTCCCGGGCATCTTACTCCAAGGCCCGGACCCGGGAACGGCTGACGATATACCATATTGTGTGGAAGACCAAGTCTTTCACCTACAATTCTTACTTCATCCTTAAAGAGAATTTTAATAGGCTCAACTAATTCAAATTCCATATCTTCAGGAAGACCACCTGCATTATGATGCGCTTTAATACCATCTTCACTCTCTAATATGTCAGGCCAGATTGTTCCCTGTGCCAAGAACTGAATTCCATCAAGCTTTCTGGCTTCCTCTGCAAAGACATCAATGAACTCTTTACCAATAATTTTTCTCTTCTGCTCCGGCTCTGTAACACCTGTAAGCTTATCAAGGAATCGGTCTGTTGCATCAACATATACAAGATTAGCCTTCATCTGATTACGAAATACTTCAATAACCTGCTCCGGCTCTCCCTTACGTAAAAGCCCATGATTTACATGAACACTTGTAAGCTGATCGCCGACTGCCTTGATCAATAATGCTGCTACTACCGATGAATCTACTCCACCTGAAAGTGCGAGTAATACTTTTTTGTCTTGAATCTGCTCTCTTAATGCCTTAACCTGCTCCTCAATGAAAGCATCCGCAAGTTCAAATGTTGTGATACGAACCATATCATCAGGACGTCTGTCTGCTACCATATTTTCCCTCCAATACAAAATTAAATGTATTTAGATTATCACATAAAATCATGGCTTTGTCATTATTAGTTTTCCTTTACCAGTCATAATCACTAAGCCAGCAGGCAAGCTTTTCCTCTCGTTCTTTGTCGTTATTCTGATCATTTCCTTCAAATCGATATTCTCCTTTTATCTGTCCGTCGAGAATATACAGAACTCTGTTACATCTGCTTGCAAGTTTGCTATCATGCGTAACCATAAGAATTGTTGTACCCTCTTTATTAAGGGCACTCATTGCACTCATTACTTCCTTGGTTGCACTTTTATTAAGTGCACCTGTCGGCTCATCTGCAAATATTATTATCGGACTGTTTATCATACTTCTGCATATACATGAACGCTGCAGCTGACCACCGGATACTTCACTGATTTTTCTCTTGTAAAGGTCGGAAATGGACAGTTTCTCCATAAGCCCAAGCGCTCTTTTTCTAAGCTCTTCCTTATCCTTTTTTCCATTTTTGTTTTCTCTATTATACTCAACTGCAGGGAGTAAAATATTATCGATTATATTCAGATTTTCCATCATATTCATCTGCTGGAAAACAAATCCAATTTTATTAAGTCTTACTGCTGCCTTTTCCTTTTCCGAAAGTGACGTTATCTCTTTATCATCAATATAAACCTTGCCGGAAGTGGGAGTATCCATTCCTGATAGATTATATAAAAGTGTTGACTTTCCCGAACCGGATGGTCCCATTATTGCAACCATTTCTCCTTCTTCTACAGTAAAAGAAATATCATTTAATATTTCATTTTTACAAATATTTTCTGCTCTTAATATTGTCTTCATATTCTGCCTTCCTTCTAATCGTTCTTTATACAACACTCATACGCTTTAATATTCTTAATTTCTAATGTGGCAACATAAACAGAAGATATCGAAATTAGTAATAGCAGTCCGCTAATGAGTGTCACAGATACGGGCTGTATGCTGAATTTGAACCCTGTCGCACCGAATGACATTAATGCAATCGCGCATATTTTTTCACCTAAAACAGTTCCAACCAATACTCCTGAAATCACACCTGTAATAACCGGTAAAATACCATTTGCAATATAAGATTTTATTAATGATGAGTCATTAAAACCAAGCGCTTTTTTAAGCGAAATTTTATATCTTCTTTTCTCGATTAAAAGCCTGATAAATAACAGTACAACAACGGCTATTATTATTGAAGCAACTAAAAATGCAACGTATTTTGCCTTCTCAATCTGAGCGATTGTCTGTCCATATGTGCCATTCACGTAATCATTAATATTGATAGTTTCAACACCGGTTGTATTGTATTTTTCAATCCACTTATTAACGTCAGTTTCATCCTTTAATGACACATAAATTACGCTCCAGATAACATTGTCGTCTGATTGTTTGTCGCCATAAAACGACTTTACTTTGGCGGTCTTTCCTCCGTTTGTAATGTCCGAATAAATTCCACATACCTTGTAAAGACCATCTATATTAATTGTATCGTTGACATTTAACGATAGCTCTGTTGCAAGAAGAGCAGAAAGTGCAATCTCACCCTCCTCATCCGGATATGCTCCTTCTGAGTACTTTACAGGAAAAATGCCATGTTCTCCTGTTTCTATTAAAAGGTTTACCTCCTCATTGTCATTTGTCGTCACTGTTCTTGAAACTGTTTTTAGTGGTGCAAATTTGTCGACATTTGTATCACTTTTAAGCTTTTCAATCTGTTCATTTGTGACACCGATAATATCTTTTTGACCACGTATATCCATTCTTATTTTTGCATCCCCAATTCCCATATACGTTACAAAATCAGGCGATGCCAATGTACTCGACAGATTCTCAGTGAGCAAAGTCATTCCGACACATATAGCAATTACAATTGCGATAATCACCTGTTGTCCTTTTTCTTTTTTACCGGACTTAACTGAGAACAATGCTTCAAGCGCGCTCATTTTATCAATGCTTTTAATTACTTTGTTAATAAACAATAGTATTATAATTTCAACAACTGCACTTACAATCACAGCAATAATTATTGAAACTGAATAATTATTTGTGGCCCCGTAGCTTTCTTGTAACTTTATGGAAAGCGGATTCCTTATTACAAATGCACCGATGATTCCTAAAACTGATCCTACAACAGATAACAATATATATTTCGCAAAATACAAAAATCTGATGTTCCTGTCTGATACGCCTATTGCCTTAAGCATTCCTGCTTCGGGTTTATCCTTTTCCACACTGATTGAAGTAATAAACTTAATGCAAAGAAGCGAAATCAGTAATACTACAACACCTGTAAGCAGGATGATAAATATCATAATTCCGTCTGTTAATACATTCATAAGTTTTATTAACGGCTTTGTAATCTGAGGTCCGTTAGTATAAGGAAGTGCATTACTGTATTCCGTAGAGAACAGATTTGTATCCATGTTTTCAGTTAGTAAAAACTCAATCAGATATTCTTCGCTGCCGATTTTTTTAATTCTGTCATAATCAGCTTTATTTACTAAAAAGCGCTTCGAAGAAGCCATCATTGAACTCATCTGTGAGTCCCTGATAAAGCCTGCGATTCTAAGTTCCTCATCTGCGATTTTCATCGTATCGAAAACGTTAATGTCGTACATGGATTTGTAGCAGGCAGGCACATATACTTCACCCTCGCTTACTCTTGGAATGTTATTTTCCATATCAATAAGAAAATCAAATTGCTCATTCTGTACGCATAATCCATTGTCCTGCGTGCTGTCACTAAGATTGGTATCCCCAAGGTATATAATATTATTGTCGATGTTCAAAAATCCGCTTACCTGGTAATCGTCAACTGATGGATTGTTTTTTGCAAATTCATCTATCTTCTCAAACTCTATATCTCCTGAATGCATCTGCAAAAAATCAGGGCAGGCCGCCGTCTCCATAAGCTTATCAACGGATCCGCTTAATGTCGCAAATAACATTGCGGCAAGTGAAAACAGCATCGTCGAGGCAGTCATAAACAATACGGTTGATACAGATAAAAGCTTATGATTTTTTATATCGTTAAATATAAGTCTTTTAATCATTTGTTTCCTCCAACTGCTTAATATCCTTAATGAAATAAGTTACGATTGACACAATAATGAGCATTACACCTGCAATTTTCATTACTGAGCCTGCGCCTCTTCCAACGCTTATGCCTTTCATCTTTGCAATGTTGTCTGCAAGCAATCCACTGATTCCATATGAAATTACGTAGCCGATTTGCGAGAGAAATCCAACGATTCCCCATATACGTCCCTGAATTTCAACAGGTGTATTTACCCTTACTAAGTAATCTAAGCAGTTATTTGCAAAAGGAAGCATTAAAAAGAATGCAAATCCCGAAGCTATAATAAGAGGAATCCTTTCAAATTGTCCGAATCCGAAAATGAATACACCCGCAAAAGACAATGAAAGGCAAAGCACTTTTACATACCCTTTTTTTATTCCACGAATACCAAGATAAAGACTTGATACAAGCATACCGCTCGCACATATTGTCTCAGTTATTCCAAGTGTCTTAGCATCAGCTATTGAAAGAACAAGAGGTTCTGCAAGAATCTGAAACGCGCCGATAAAAAGCGTAAGAACTGAAGCTACCACAACAAGAAGAAATACTCCTCTGTTATTCTTTAATGAAGTGAAGCCTTCCTTAATGCTGACAATGATTGATTCCTCTTTTTCGGTGTTCTTTTTTGCGATTCCCTTTCTTACAACAAAGGTTGATATAACCGTAAGAATAAATGTACATATATCAATTACAAGCAACACACTTACATTTGCAAACGACAAAACAATTCCGGCAATAACAGGAGAAATAAGATATCTCGCACTGCCCGCAAGTGATATAAGTCCACTCGCTTTTGAATATTCTTCTTCAGTAAGCAGATCTGAAACAGTTGCCTTATATGCCGGCTCCAATAATGATGAAAATACAGCAGAAATAAATACTCCGATACATATGGTAGTCAGGGTTACATCACCATTCATCATATTAATTAATATGAAAAGTATTCCAAGACCCGAACAACCGTCTCCGATCATCATCATAAGTCTTCTGTCGTATCTGTCAGCCAATGCACCTGCCGGTACACTTAACAAAAGAGTCGGCAGAAATCCAAGCAAAGTTACAAGTGCCATTCCGGCTGCACTGCCTGTCTTTTGAAATACATATACTAAAAGGCCAAAGCTAGTCAGTCCTCCTCCTATTGCAGAAATAAATTGTCCTGTCCATAACACTAAAAATCGTTTCATTTTCTCCTCCTTAGACCGTCTGCCTGTCGGTAATGTTTTAAAAAATATAGTAACTATCTCTTTTTGAAACAGTTACTAATTTTATCTGTTAAAAATAGGCTCCATAGCCTCTTTTAAGCTTCCCTTTTTCATATGAAGAAGAAGCTCGGTATTTGTAATAAATGCCTGTATCATTCTGCTACTTACTATTGGGTCAAATTTGTTTTTTTCATCAAAGGCTTCATTAGCATAGCTTAAAATCATTCTTATTGTATCTTCAGGGTACTCGGTATACATCAGGTTTTCTTTTATTCCGTCGTTAATTATTTTGACATACAATGGAACAAGCTGATTGGTGAACATTTCCTGAATTTTAAAATGCATTAATGCATTCTGAGGTTTATGTGCCTGCTCAATAATCACATCTCCTGCTTTTGTGTCAACATTTGATGCAATTACTGTCAGAGTAAGCCTTTTAAGAACCGGAATTGACTCATCAAGTGCAACCTTCTTTGCATTGCTGATTGTTTTATTAAGCACTCTTTCAATCATCGCATCAAGAATATCTTCCTTGCTTTTGAAATGATAATATAAAGTTCCCCTGGCTATTCCAATTTCTGCGAGAATATCATTTGTACTTGTATTATCATATCCTCTCTCATAAAACAGCCTCTCAGCAACGTCTAGTATTTCATTTTTTCGCTCTGATGCTTCTTTAACAATTCTCATAATTTGCACTCCAACCGACAGGTTGTCTATAATTATATATTTTTGTTGTTTTCATGTCAATCCCAAAATGAAATCACGCTTCCGCATTTGATTCATAGTAAATCCTCCTTATGGCATTAAGAACAAATTACCCATACAACAAAAACAACCTACGTTTCATAGAGATAGATGTAACCAAAATATGCATTCTGTTATCGGCTTATTATTTTATTTAGAATATACTACTGGTATAATTATTATTAATAGTACATATAGTTAGTTAAGTAAAGTAATCATATTCGGATATATATTTGGGAGAGAAAAATGAATAAATACATTGCTGGCGAAACAAGATATGAAAGTATGCGTTATAACAGATGTGGTAATTCCGGACTGATGCTTCCGGCAGTTTCTATTGGATTATGGCATAATTTCGGAAGTAACGATAGTTATGACAATATGCGCGAAATGCTTAGAACTGCATTTGATGCGGGGATAACACATTTTGATCTGGCCAACAATTACGGTCCGATTCCCGGTGCCGCTGAAGAAAATCTTGGGAGAATGCTAAAAGATGATTTTAAAGCATACAGAGATGAATTAATCATTTCAACTAAAGCCGGATATGATATGTGGCCGGGTCCATATGGTAATTTTGGAAGTAGAAAATATCTGATTGCCAGCCTTGACCAGAGCCTTAAAAGAATGGGACTTGATTATGTTGACATTTTTTATCACCACCGTATGGACCCGGATACTCCGCTTGAAGAGACAATGGGAGCACTTGATCAGATCGTGCGTTCAGGTAAGGCTTTATATGTTGGTCTGTCAAACTATGATGGTGAAACTATGCTCAAGGCCTCAAATATATTGAGTGACCTTGGAACTCCATTTATCATTAACCAGAATAAATATAATATATTAGACCGTACAATTGAAAATAATGGATTAAAGAGTACTGCTCCTATGGCAGGTAAGGGTATTATTACTTTTTCACCACTTGCGCAAGGTGTACTTACCGATAAATACTTTAATGGTATTCCTGAAGATAGTAGAATTCGTCGTGACGGAAGATTTTTGCATGATGAGGATGTAAATGAAAAACGTATGAAAATAGTATTTGGACTTAATGATATAGCTAAACAGAGAGGACAAAGTCTTGCACAGCTTGCGTTAAGCTGGATTCTTAAGGATTCAGACATAACAAGCGTACTAATCGGTGCTAGCCGTGCAACTCAGATTACTGACTGTATACGCTGCATCGACAACACCAGTTTTTCTACAGAAGAACTTAGCCGCATAGACGCTCTGTCGATGTAGATCCGGTTGTGATTTCACTACATATTAATCCACTGTATAAATGCTGTTTTGTCAGAACTGTTATATCCTGCATTTGAATAAAAATTCAATGTGCTTTCTTCTTTTGAACCCGTAAGTAACATCATTTTATAGCAGTTATTTTCTTCAGCAATTTGCTTTGCAAAATTTAAGCAATCGGTAGCATAGCCTTTCTTTCGATACTCTCCATGCGTTACCACATTTTCAACAAACGCATAAGGGCGAACATTTCTTGTAAGATTAGGAATAATTACACATACACATGATGCCACAATCTTACCGTCTATTTCACACACGATAAGATGATGGTTTGCATCATTAATAATGCTATTCCATGTTTCTCTTAGCTGTTCTGAATCTTTTGGAACACTTTTTTCATGCAGATATAGATAAAGATTTAATATTTCTTCTAAATCATTTTTATTGGCCTCTCTAATCATTTTCGCACCTTTCTGTTTATTAACTAATACCGGTAAGACTTACTCAATCATATTCCAAAGTTTATAGTATATTCCCTGCTTCTTAAGGAGCTCTTCATGTGTTCCTTCTTCGGCAATACCGTCTTCCTCCAACACAAGGATTCTATCGTAATTTTTGATTGTCGTAAGACGATGAGCTATTGTAAGAGTTGTTCTACCCTTTGCGAGACAGTCAAGGCTCCTGCTAACCAGCAATTCACTTTCATTATCAAGTGCACTTGTAGCCTCATCAAGAATCAATAATTTCGGATTTTTCAGGAACACACGTGCAATGGAGATTCTCTGCTTCTGCCCTCCGGATAGCTTAACACCTCGCTCGCCTACATATGTATCATAGCCGTTCTTAAGCTCTCTAATAAAACCGTCTGCACCTGCAAGCTTTGCCGCTTCTTCTATCTCTTCTCTTGTTGCATTTTGCTTTCCATAAGAAATATTTTCCGCAACTGTGCCGCTGAACAGATATACGTCCTGCTGCACAATTCCAATTGCTTCTCTAAGACTCCTAAGTGTTACCTTTGAAATATCCTGTTCATCAATCTCAATACTGCCTCCGGTTACATCATAGAATCTTGGAATCAAGTTGCAAAGTGTTGTTTTACCACCGCCGGATGGACCGACAATCGCAACTCGCTCTCCCGGGTTAATAGTAAGAGATAAATGATGCAATACTCTGTTATGATCATCAGGATATTCAAAACTCACATCCTTAAGTTCAATCTTGCCTTTTGAAACCTTAAGTTCTTTTGCATCCGGTACATCTGTAATCTCGATAGGAGCATCCATAATTTCAAAGAAACGCTCTATGCCCGTCATACCACGTTGAAACTGCTCTGCAAATTCAACTATACGCCGAATAGTTGCAATCAATGTAGAGACATACAGAACATATGCTACCAGATCTCCGGGAGTAATATGTCCATAAATCACGAATAGACCGCCTGCCAGAACAACAATCAGATACATAAGTCCATCAAACAATCTTGTAGATGCCTGAAACATCGCCATAAAATGATATGTCAGCTTCTTTATCTTCTTAAAATCATTATTTCCTTCGGCAAATTTTGATGCCTCCAGTTCTTCCGCTGCAAATGCCTTTACTACTCTTTCTCCAAGCAGAGATTCCTCAATGCACGCATTTAGCTCACCAATCTGCACTCGCTGTCTACGAAATGCAGCACGTAAATTCTGATTAAGAACAACCGATACTACAGCCATAATCGGTACGCATACAAAAATAAGTACGGTAAGTCCAATACTATACCCACAAAGAATAGTGAAGCTTACAACAAATTTGATTCCTGCAATAAAGAATTCCTCAGGGCAATGATGAGCAAACTCCGTTACTTCAAACAGATCATTAGTAATTCGTCCCATAATCTGACCTATTTTATTATTGGAGTAATATGTATATCCCAGTCTTTGTAAATGATCAAAGGCGTCCTTTCGCATATCTGTTTCAATATACACACCCATCACATGACCCATATCTGCCATAAAGTATTGAGCCGCTGCATCTATAAGCCTAAGCACCAGATAAAGAAGTGCCAGCTTTCCAACAAGACTTACAGTCAAGGATGCCAAATCTGTCATGGCAAGATTCGTAATTGTTCTAAGAATCAGTGGAAGTACCACATCACAAAGACATGTTAATGCTGCGCAAAACAAATCTAAATACATAGTTTTGCGATATTTCTTCAAATATGGAAAAAAACGTTTAATTAATTGTGTTCTTTTACCGCTGTACTCATTCTGCATAATACGTTCCACTCCATTAACTATAAAAGCAATCCTCTTATCTGTAAGAACAATTGACATCTCTCTTCTTTTTTCTTTGATAGGGAGAATTTCAACATATCGCTCGACAAACTCCGATATATTACTCTACGATTTCATAACCGGATTGTTTAAGAATATCCAATGCCTTTTGAAAATTCTCCTCTTTAATAAAAACATAATCCGTATTATAAGTAGAAATTGCAAAAATCGAAATACTGTTTTCTGCCAGAAGAGCGGCAATCTTAGATAATATTCCAATCAAAGAAAAATCCAAAATCCCCTGCAAGCGAAAACCTTTCCACCCATCATCACGATGAGTGACATTTGATGGAACATCACTTGTAATACATACCAAGGATTTTTCCTCATCCGTTTTCCCGATAAAGCAGTATTCTGTATTGAAGTTCACAAATGCATAATCTTTCACTTTACATACTGAAAAATCCTGCTTGATAATTTTGATTTCCATTCTTCAAACCTCGATTTGTTCTTCTAATTTTTTGTCATTTGCGCCCTACTCCCACACATTTTCATTTTACCCTATAGTTCCGGAAAAATCTCTGTACGCCGCAACTACAGCACCGAGCATATACTGCACAACCAGAATGTAATTATTATCTTCCTCATTCCAGTTAGTCAAGCTTTCCTGAAGGCAATCATAAGTGGATATAATTATGCAGTTAATTAATAACACTCATTATACTCATTATCAATGTCAATTACATCATTTTTCGCTAAATGATGTAATTAATCAATTGATGAAGTAATTAAAATACCTTATGCAAATTCCCAAGAAAATAAAACAGCAGGTAATCCTATAGATTACCTGCCATATAAAATAATCAGTATCAAATTGAAATTATTCAAACTCTACAAAGACTAACGCTTTTTGTTTAGGAATTATTCTCTGTAATGTTTCTCGTTCTTTTGATTATTTGATATATCCATATTATCCTGCCTATACGAGCTAATGTTATCATTTTGTTATCGGCATTGATAACACCTACTCGATAACTGTGGATAATAACTATATGTAGCATGTCAAATTATAAGCTATTTTGCTTAGAGATTCAACACAAAACTGAAATTTTACTTTTCCTTATATTCATCTGGTATTGCTATTTGAAATGTTTCACACAACAGCATCACATCATGCACATCATTTTTATCGTGTTCATATCCCAAATGAAGCATTACCTGACTCAATGGTTCAATACAAGAAACAGTTATATCTCCAACTTTTCCAATACCGGAAAAAGTTTTTGATGGAAATATATCTCCCTCATAAACAATTCCGTCATCTGTAAATTCAAAACAATGTAAATCAATGATTCTTTGTTTATCATCTTTCCAGACAGTATGACCATCCGTTGTATAATCAGTATTTACTTCCTCAAATCCATGCTGCTTAATCACATAAATATAATCATGATAATGTTTCAGTTCAACAAACAAATCAATATCATTGTGTATTCTTGATTCTCTTTTAAGAAGTGCATCAACACCCCATCCGCCATCTAAATATACTTTAATTTCGTTTTGCAAAGCATATTTTATAATTTCACATGCATCTTCTGTACGTACCATAATCTATCCTCCAAATTCAAATCTTTGTATGCTTTCCAACTCACTAAAAGCCTGAAATTTGTCAGTCTTTCATCCTTTTTGTTATCAATCACCAATTAGCTGTAATCCATTAGGATTTAGCTGATATATTTTATCGCACACCTCTTCAATATACTTTCTATCGTGAGAAATGCTAATGACAGCCCCCGGAAATTCTCGGAGCATTTTTCTTATTACCGGACCGGACAATGGTGAAAAATTTCTTGTCGGTTCATCCAGAATAAGAACATTTGCACCACTTAAGCTCATCCTCAAGAGAAGCACTTTCGCCTTTTGTCCGCCTGATAACTCCCGAATCGGATGCTCCATTTCATCTGGTGTGTATTTAAGTGAACCAAGGTATGTTCTAATTCTTGTACGCTCTTCTTTATCTCCTGTTTTATCAAGGTAATCAACCGGTGTAACATCCAAATCCAGCAGGTCTTCATAAGTTTGAGGCATATATTCTGCTTTAATGTCATTCCGATTTAGGAGTTCTTCCGCTATCTTTTTTAGAAGAGTCGTTTTTCCTGCCCCGTTGGCTCCTATCATACAGATTTTTTCTGAACCTTTTATTTTTAAATGAATTCCTTCTGCTAAAATTCTTTTGCCA
>SFNX01000159.1 GCA_004552595.1 Lachnospiraceae bacterium
CACAGGAAGAGAACTCACTAGTAGCTTCTGCGGGCGGAAGCAAGGCTGAGAATCAGAGCGACTTAGAAAACACATCCAATGAAAAGAATCCGAAAATCATGAATCCACACTGGGAAGATACAAACGGACAGACAATTACAAAAGCTCTTGTTGGCGATGAAGTCTACCTTTGTGCTGATGTTACAGACATTGACGATGGAAAATCAGCAACAATTAAGATTGTAGAAAAAGACGATGACGGTAATGATGATGATATAGATTCTGTATCTGGAAAGGTACAGAATGGTAAAATCAAAGCTAAGTGGAAAGTAAAGTACACCGAAGATAACGACGATACCGAAAGCCAGAAAGAAATGGAAGAAAAAGGCTATACCCTTCCTGAATATGCTTTCACCGTTGAGTGCGACGGCGTTGAAAGTGAAGAATCTGCACAGCTTGATGTAACAGGCTGGATAAAAGTTCAATATGTTGATAAATCAGGAAAACCTTTAGCAAACAAAAAGTATTATATTTATTTACTTGAAGAAAAATGCATATCAGGTACAACTGATGAAAATGGCTATGCTAAAGAAGAAAATTTAGAGAAAGGAAAATATTTTATCTCATTTGAGGATTAGAAATGTCTGAGATTAACAAAAAACAAATTGAAATAAAAGAAAAAACTGGAACTAGATATCAGTCAAAAAAATTACTCATTGATTGTGAATCGCAGTATGAATATTTGTATAATATTGGATTCAGTAAAAATGAATCGAATATTTATAAACTGATGCGATGGTTAGAAGAAAATAATCAAATAAATAATCACACAATTGAAGCAAATAGCAAAATTTATATACCTGAGGATAGAGAAGACTATATTAAAATAATATCAAAAGATGCCCCTTTGGCCAAAGGTGCAAAATATACAAGAGAGGAATTTGAAATAAAATACGATGATACTGTTATATTTCAACATAAATATCGTCCTGGTAAAAAAAGAAATGATAAAAATCAAACTTCAGAAGATATGACATATGCAGATCAAAATTCTGAGGAAATAGTAAAAAATAATCCTAGTTTATATACTTTTTTTAGTGAGTTAAATCATTTTAAGAGTCTTAGAGAGTCACGAGCTCAGGAACTTCTACATAATGGTATATCTCCAAATACCTCTGTAGAATTTCAAGAAATTGAGAATAGAATAGATTCTTTAAACAACTCTATCATTAAAGATGCAAAAGAAGCTATGGAATGGTTAATAAATTTTTGTACAAAAGATGATTCTGATTGGGAAACATTAGCATTTAAGCTTTATAACAGATTTTGTAAAAATGACAATACAGATTATAAAAATGATTCTCTCTTAAATAAATTGTTTACAGAACATAGTAAAACTAAAAAATGTATAAAGGAATTTAGAGAAAGATTTGAAAATTATATAAAAAAATATAAATATGAGATGGGAGTGTTTGATATAGAAGATTTTAATAATTCTATTTATGGAAAATATAAATCCGAAGCAGGAGTAAAGAGACCTGTATTTGGAAACTATTTTACAGACGGACCAAATGGACCTATGTTGTGTTTTCACGATACTCAAGGTTTTGATGTTATTGCCAAAAATATATCAATAAAAAATAGAAAATTTTATTGCAAGCTATTATTTGATTTCTATGATCATTTTGGATTAGATTCTAATGATTTAGTTAGTTTTGATAGACTTCCAGCTTTGCGTTCAGGATTTCAAGGATGGTATATTTTACAACATTTCAATGAATGTGATACAGGATGTAAACCTTTTATAGATCATGCAACTTATGAAGAAGAGGTAGAATTACAAATTGAAAATTAAGAACATTTATATCAACCACATTTTTTTCCTAATTCTCTCAATACTTCTACCAATTTTTATTATTTACCTAGGTATTACGCATCCGTATATCTCATATAATGGTGACAAAAACATTCCGAAAGAAGATATTGTTCATTTTAATGGTCTTACATTTCGAGATTTAAGGATGGATGATATTACAGAATGCGATGGAAAATCATTAATTGTAAAATATTATATTGTAAAAAAGAGTCTGCTCCCAACAAAAATCTTTTTAAAATCCTATTGTCTTGACCAATATAATAAGAATAAATCTTATGAAATTATGTCCTTTCATTTTTATCAAGTTTCAGGGAAAATGCCATTTTATTGGAAGGACGAAGAACCATTTCCTGATTTAGAAATGTGTTCTGACTATTTGTTAAGAGCTTTTTGGGTAAGCGAAGATGGAATAGAGTTTAGAGATCATTATTAATGTAATACAAAATCAAAAAATTAATAAAACGAACACAATATTGGTAATACAATACTGGTTGTAAAGCGTTTGTGAATCATGCAACTTACGAAGAAAATATGGAGATAAAAATTGAAGAATAAAAAGAAAGAATATTTTAAGTCACTTCTGTTTTTGTTATTCGCAATATTTCTTCCTTATTAACTTATCAAGTAATACTATATAATAAGCCTCAGATTTAGACACGGAGGAGAAAAAATAACGAATTTGTGCTAAGGTCAAGGCAGGACAAATTCATGGGAAGAAAGAGAAAAGATTTTTCTGACAAGTTCAAAATCGAAGTTGCGAAGGAAGCTCTTAAGAAGAGAGCAAAAGAAACTGAGGTTGCAGCAAAGTACAACATAGCACCAAGCACGCTTTCTGAATGGATGGAGCTGTTTCTGGATGGAAAACTGGAAACAGAAGAGCAGAAGGCACTTCGCGAAGAAAACGAAAAACTTAGGGCAAAGCAGGATGAAATGCTTGCATCTCTTGGTAAAAAACAGCTTGAAGTCGATCTATTAAAAAAAAAGCTTCATCTGGATTAGCATCCTGGCAGCTAGTTCAAAAGGACATGCGTGACGAGAATGGCGTCAGGCTGACAATCCTTGAACAGTGTCGGATTCTGAAACTTTCGGAAAACAAAATAAGGCTCAGGCGGGCTAAGACCGTAATCAATGAGTGGTCAACCCACAGCACGTACGGTTACAAGAAGATGTCAAAGCACCTGAAGCGGCTTGGCTACGACTGGGCCGGTGAAAAGCTCATCCGTAACTTGTATAAGGAACTTGGAATCAAAGGCCAGAAGCCTGTTTTCAAGACAACAAGAAGCGGAAAAGCGCCATACGGAAAGTTCCCCTACCTCTTGCGGAACAAGTTCATTGCATTCCCGAATCAGGTTATGGCGACGGACATCACTTACATCAAGACTCCATGGGGCATGATGTATTTTACGGCCGTGATTGATTTGTACAGCCGGAAGATTCTGAGCTGGCGGCTTTCTGACAGCATGAGGACAGATTTCTGCCTGGAATGCGTAAGGGAAGCCTTTGAGAAATATGGAATTCCGTCAGTCTTCAACACAGACTGCGGATCTCAGTACACCAGCGGGGAGTTCATCGAACTTCTGAAATCCTACAATGTTGAAATCAGCATGGACGGAATCGGAAGGTGCAAGGACAACATCTTTGTGGAACGAACCTGGCGCACACTGAAATACGAATGGATTTTTCTTCGGGATTACAGGTCTGAAGAAGAACTCAGAAAACTGCTTGGAGACTTTGTAAAGTTCTTCAACAATGAAAGGATTCATCAGGGCTTGGATTACAAGACTCCTGACGAAGTATACAGAGAAGGAAGTTTTTCTTCTGCAATCATCAACAAGATGGCTGCATAAAATTCGTTATTTTTCAGACAAAATGTCTGGACAAAGGGCTTAGCTTATACAGAACTTCAAGCGATTCTTATGAGTATGAAATTCATACAAAATTAGTATATGAAGATAATTCAACAGAAATAATAAAAGACGATCTTCCCATAATTGAAGGTTGGACTGTACGTTCGGTTTATTTTAATGGAACTGGTGAGACATTATTAAAAAAATTCATAGTAGAAAATAAATACAT
>SFNX01000055.1 GCA_004552595.1 Lachnospiraceae bacterium
CAGGTTGGAATAGTAAGATTTAGAAAATCAAAGATCATCAAATCATAACATCAAGGGCGAACTCTATCCATTTCCAACTGACAATAAGTTTACGCTATCATTATTAGCACTCACTATTGACGAGTGCTAATAATGGTGTTATAACAATATCAGAACGTAAGAAAAGGAACAAAAGTTCCCAAACATTCCAGGTTCAAAGTTGTTAATGGTGTATGTTAAGTTTAAATAAAAGAAAGGAAAGATGACTTATGTTAGAACCTAGTTTATTCAACGGTATTTTGACACTGTCTGTTCCGAAGAAAGAAGTACAGCAGATAGAAAACCAAAAATGTATTCCGATTGAAGGATAAAATCCGATTCTAGGAATTAATTGTATAAAAAAAGAGCTTGGAGAATGTATTATTCTTCAAACTCTTTTTTCAAACTTTCTTATGAGATGATTGTATTCAGAAAATAGAATGAAATTTAAGAAGTGAATTTGTTGGGTTAATTTGTTGGGCATATTTTTTTTGACGCACATTTGTGATAGAAAGGAAACAGAAAAATGAATGAAGTAAAAAAACCAAAAAAGCCTTTAATATACTATTATTTTATAGCGCTTTTGATTATTATGTTGTTTAATCTGTTGTTAATGCCGAAAATGCTAGAACGGCAGATCCGGGAAACGGATTATGGTACATTTATGACTATGACCGAGGAAAAAAATATCGGGCGCGTTCAGATACAGGATAATCAGATTATTTTTACAGATAAAGAGGAACGGACTATTTATAAGACAGGATTGATGAATGATCCGGGATTAGTAGAGAGATTGAAAGAATCAGGAGCTGTTTTTTCCAGTGAGATTATTGAGGAAACTTCTCCCTTACTTTCTATTTTGTTAACCTGGATTATGCCGATGGTCATTTTTATCGCTCTCGGACAATTTCTTTCCAAGAAACTGATGGATAGAGCAGGCGGTTCCAATTCCATGATGTTTAATATGGGAAAGAGCGATGCCAAAGTCTATGTTAAATCAGCGGATGGAATTAAATTTGCTGATGTTGCCGGTGAAGATGAGGCAAAGGAAAATCTGACAGAAATTGTGGATTATCTGCATAATCCTGATAAATATAAAGAAATCGGAGCATCAATGCCAAAAGGAATTCTATTAGTAGGACCACCCGGTACTGGTAAAACCATGCTTGCAAAAGCAATTGCAGGAGAAGCCAATGTTCCTTTTTTCTCCATGTCCGGTTCGGAGTTTGTGGAAATGTTTGTAGGTATGGGTGCATCTAAAGTCAGAGATCTGTTTAAGCAAGCAAAAGAAAAAGCCCCTTGTATCGTATTTATTGACGAAATTGATGCCATTGGACAGAAACGAAACAGCGGAGCGATGGGTGGTAATGATGAACGTGAGCAGACCTTAAACCAGCTTTTGACGGAAATGGATGGTTTTGAAGGTAACAATGGAGTGATTATTTTGGCTGCCACCAATCGTCCCGAGTCACTGGATGCGGCATTAACCCGTCCCGGAAGATTTGACCGCAGAGTTCCTGTGGAACTGCCTGATTTAAAGGGACGTGAAGAAATTCTTAAAGTGCATGCCAAAAAAATTAAGGTTTCGGAAGATGTGGATTATTCAAAAATTGCCCGTATGGCATCAGGAGCATCCGGAGCGGAACTGGCAAATATTGTCAATGAAGCTGCACTCCGCGCTGTTCGGGATAACAGAAAGTTTGCAACCCAGGCTGATCTGGAGGAATCTATAGAAGTGGTTATTGCAGGCTATCAGAAAAAGAATGCGATTTTAACCGATCATGAAAAATTAGTTGTGTCTTACCATGAGATAGGTCACGCATTGGTAGCTGCCAAGCAGACGAATTCAGCACCGGTACAGAAAATTACAATTGTTCCACGTACTTCAGGGGCGCTTGGTTATACCATGCAGGTTGAAGAAGGAAATCATTATCTGATGACCAAAGAGGAACTGGAAAACAAAATTGCAACTTATACCGGTGGAAGGGCAGCAGAGGAAATTGTATTTCAGTCCATAAGTACCGGTGCATCCAATGATATTGAGCAGGCAACCAAAATTGCCCGTTCCATGCTTACCAGATACGGAATGAGTGAGGACTTTGATATGGTGGCACTGGAAACCGTATCCAATCAATACCTTGGCGGAGATACCTCTCTTGCCTGTTCCGCTCAGATGCAGGCAAAAATCGATGATCAGGTCATTGAGTTAGTTAAAAAGCAACATGAGAAAGCAAAACATATTTTAATTGAAAATCGGGAAAAACTGGATGAACTAGCGAAATTTCTCTATGAAAAAGAGACGATTACCGGTGATGAATTCATGAGCATTTTAAATAGCTAACTCATTATGTTGGGATATGATAAGATAGGCGTCTAATGCAAAGGTTCAAGCGACCGGAAAACACAAAAGAAATAAAAGAACAATTGGAAATTGTTCCTGTGGAAGAAATTAAGGATGTATTAAAACTCACGGGAATTATAGATGAAGAACGTAAGGAGATGATTTGAGTGTATCAGAATCTTATCTTGGATTTCACGGGTGCTCATTCATATCTAAAAGAGGGAGTGAAAACCGAGAAAATAGTGTATATTGATTGTACGGATATTAGCGAAGCAAATATGTACTGTTCCGAAACTGCTGAACGAGATATTAAACGTAAAATTGCAAAATATGGTTATAGAGGGATTCATTTTCTTGACTCAGGTAACTACCACTATGTGACCAAATTTTTTTTGGAACAGATAAAAGAACCCTTTTCGCTGGTTTTGTTTGATTATCATGATGATATGAGACACAAGGCATTGTACGAATTTTCAGACTGTGGGAGCTGGGCTAGAGATATTCTTCTGAATCATCCGTATTTGCAACAAATGATTATTATTGGCCCAGAACAAAAACAGGCAGATGCGTTAAGTAATATAGAAGAAAGACTGGTCTGTATAAGCATTCAGGAATTAGAGAATGAAAAAGCAGAAAAAAAGTTAGAAAAGATTAAAAAGAATATTCCAGTATACATATCGATTGACAAAGATGTGTTATCAAATTCATATGCAGTGACAAATTGGAATCAGGGAAGAATGTCATTAGAAATGCTGGAAAATGTTTTAACCTTGTTTTTATTAAACGATAATGTCATGGGTGTAGATATCTGTGGAGAATATTCGCTCACAGATGGTACTTTTCGGGATTATATGAATGCTGAAAAGGTTAATAAGTATGCAAATAAAGAGTTGTTTAACTATATCCGTTCATTTATTCAATGATGGATATGTCAAGGCGGAAAAGGAGATTAGATTATGAATAAGCAGGAGATTACATTAAATCGGAAAGGAAAAAGCTTGGAAATATACCCTTATGAACATCATGCAAAGTATTATGAAACAGATCAAATGGGGATTATTCACCATTCCAACTATATCAAATGGATGGAAGAAGCCAGAATGAATCTGATGGAACAGATTGGTTTTGGTTACAAGCAGATGGAAGCACTGGAGATTATCAGTCCGGTGGTTTCAATCAGTGTAGATTATGTCAGCATGGTCCGTTTCGATGATACAGTAGTGATTGAAACACGTATTACAAAATACAACGGTGTAAAAATGGAATTGGAATATGTGATGTATGATAAAACATCTGGGGATAAAAGAGCTACGGCAAAGAGTAGCCACTGCTTCTTGAACCGAAGCGGAACTCCGATATCCTTAAAGAGAATGTATCCGGAACTGGATACTAAGTTTTTTGAACTTAGGGGAGATGCTTATTAAAAATATGTATCCGGAATCAGATACTAATTTTTTGAATTGCGAGGTAATTCCGCATAGGAGGACAGGGTTGTTACACTATTAGTGTATTTTGGGTTATTCTAAGGTTACGATTTTATGCATTTTTAGCTATCCTAAGGCTACGATTTTATGCAATTTTGGCTATCTTAAGGTTGCGATTTTATGCATTTTTAGTTAAAATAGCATTACGATATTATGTAAGGAGGACGCAAATGCTTGAAAGGAAGGCATATCAGGAGTTACTCGACTGGAAGAATAAACGAAAAAATGAAAATCTAAAAAAATGTCTTATTGTAAAAGGCGCAAGACAGGTAGGAAAGTCATATCTTATTAAGAAATTTGGGGAAAAGGAGTATGAATCCTTTATTTCTATTGATTTTTATGAGCATCCCGAACTAAAAGCTATATTTGATGGCGAACTCACTTCTGAAGCCATATACAAAAGAATAAGTGCCAATATTCCAAATGTACAGCTGATTCCGGGTAATACTCTTATTTTTTTAGATGAGATACAGCGATGTGGTAATGCCAGAACGGCAGTTAAATTTTTAGCCGAAGATTTTAGATTTGATGTTGTGTCTTCGGGATCACTTTTAGGGTTATCCTATGGCATGGATGCTGATGATGAGGTTGAGGAGGTTGAATCAATACCGGTAGGCTACGAGATGCAGCTTACGATGCACTCTCTTGATTTTGAAGAATTCTTATGGGCTAATGGTTTTTCTAAAGATACGATACAAGACTTAAAACATTATCTTGGTTCAGAAGAACAGATTCATGAATCAATTCATATAAAGTATGAAGAACTATTTAGAGAATTTATGGTTGTTGGCGGAATGCCTGAGGTTGTAGCTGATTATGCTGTTCATAAAGATTTTAACAGAGTCTATGAAATACAATCTGCAATATTAAACGAATACAAAGATGATATTTCAAAGCATGCTAAAGGAAAGGAAAAACAGCATGTAAGACTATGCTATGATGCAGTCCCTAAGCAACTAGCCAAAGAATTAAAGAAATTCCAGTATTCGACAGTTGAAAAAGGGCAGACAAGAAGGAAGTATGGTGGAAGTGTTCAATGGCTGATTGATTCAAGCATGGTTAATCCTTGCTACAATATCTCAGAGCCATATATCCCATTAATGGCCAATGCGAAAGATGAACAGTTCAAGTTGTATATTAATGATACGGGGCTACTAACCTGTATTTATGGATTTGAAACTAAACGTTCCATACTAAATAATACAATTAAAGGCAATGCTCGTGGTGGATTATATGAAAATATAATCGCCGAATGTCTGGTAAAAAGAGGATATTCTCTCTATTATTACAAGCCTGATGATAATCATGAATTGGAATTTCTAATAGAAAAAGCCGGATCTGTAGTTCCAATAGAAGTTAAAGCAGGGAATAATGCTTCTATATCGTTAAATAACTTTATAAATGATTTTAATCCGAGTGTTGCTTATAAGTTTACAGCAAACAGAAATGGAATAGTCGGTGTTAAGGAAACTCTACCTCATTATATGGTTATGTTTTTATAAAATAATTCTGCCTCATTTTCTGTATTGTTATAGAACAGATGAATGGTCAGTACAGTTTGCAACATGGAGACCGACATTTGACGTTTAATTTTAGGAAGTCTTAGAGGAGAAGTGGCTATGCCATTTAAAATAGTTCGAAATGATATTACAAAAATGAATACTGAGGCAATTGTTAATACTGCCAATGACCATCCTACAGTTGGCACAGGATGTGACTTTGCTGTATATAAAGCTGCCGGTTATGACGAACTTTTAAAGTACAGACAGGATAAGATTGGAATTGTGCAGGAGGGTGAAGCCTTTATTACTCCCGGGTTCAAACTTCAGGCTAAGTATATTATTCATGCAGTAAGTCCATTTTATATTGATGGAGAGCATGGTGAAGAGAGATTACTTCGTTCTTGCTATAGAAAAAGTCTTGCAATTGCTAAAGAAAACAATATTAAATCAATTTCATTTCCGCTGATTTCTACCGGCGGATTTGGTTATCCTAAAGAAGAAGGTATGCGTATAGCAGTAGATGAGATTAATGCGTTCCTTCTTACCAATAGGATGGATATCACCTTAGTTGTATTTGATAAAAAAGCAACAGAATTAGGTGAGAATATTTATCCTAAGTTACAGGCATACATTGATCATAATTATGTTCTTGAGAAGCATGATGAAGAATATGGGGACAGGTGCTTTAGTTCATATTGTGAGGATGAACCCGGATATTATGCCCGTGGTATAAGACGAGTTGAATTAGCAGAGCCAATATGCGAATCAATTGACATTTATGATGAATGTAAAGTGTCAATATGTGATGATGATGAAGATGTAGATAAACTTAATAAAATGTTAAATGAGCGATTGGCACATAAATCCGATACATTTTCTGAATATCTTCTTTATTTGATTGAATCTAAAGGTATGACGAATGTAGACGTATACAAGAGAGCCATCGTAGATAAAAGATATTTTGCGAAGCTTAAGAATAATAAGGATTTCCATCCTGAGAAGATTAAGGCACTTTGTCTTTGTGTAGGTGCGAAGCTGAATCTTGATGAAACAAAGGATTTACTTGCGAGGGCAGGATATGCTTTATCACCCGCAGATATGACAGATATTATCTTTTCTTTCTATATCGAACATAATCATTTTGATGTTATCGATATAGATATTCAGCTCGAAGAACATGGTCTTCCATGTATTATTTCATAAAAATCTAAGGTCGCACTTGATGCGACCTGTTTTTTTATCTTGTTGTATAAAATGAGTCCATAAGGTAGTTAATAAACAACGAACAAATACCAAGGAGGACAAATTTTATGCGTAAAGGTTTAACAGAAGTAGTATTTATTTTAGACAGAAGTGGTTCTATGAGCGGTCTTGAGGCCGATACAATTGGAGGCTTCAATTCGATGATTGAAAAGCAACGCAAGGAAGAGGGAGAAGCATATATTTCAACAGTGCTTTTTGATGATCAGTCAGAGGTCTTGTATGACAGAGTACCGGTAGGCAAAGTAGAACCTATGAATGAAAATCAGTATTATGTAAGAGGTTGTACAGCGCTTCTTGATGCACTTGGCGGAGCTATTCATCATATAGCTAATGTTCATAGGTATGCAAGAGAAGAGGACAGACCTGAAAAGACTTTATTCATCATTACAACAGATGGTATGGAAAACGCAAGCCGCAAGTATTCCTTTGATAAAGTGAAGAAGATGGTTGAGAAGGAAAAAGAAAAGTATGGATGGGAATTCCTTTTCTTAGGAGCAAATATTGATGCAATTGAAGTTGCCGGCAGATTTGGTATTGATACTGACAGAGCAATTAATTATGAGTGCGACAAGGAAGGAACAGCTTTGAATTACAGAGTACTCTCTGAAACAGTTTCAGCAGTTCGTAGATCTAAGAGCAGGGCTGAAATGGAAGAAGCAGTATTTGCCTGCTGTGCACCGATTAGAGAGGATTATAAGAGGCGTCATAAATTTAAGAGGGTGTAATTCGCCTGATGCCGTGACTATTTGATATAACCATATTTTTGTGATATTTTTATTGGTTCGTGCGTTTTATTATTAGAGGGGCACGGAGGATAAGGGATGAACGTCACAGAATATAATTCATGTGTAGACAAGTATTTGAAAATGGTATACCGAATTTCCTTTCATTATTTCGGAAACAGGGAGGATGCCGAGGATGTATCTCAGGATGTGTTTTTGAAGTTGTATTCCCACAATACAAAATTTGAAAGTGAAGAAGAACTAAAGGCATGGTTAATCAGAGTTACAACAAATACATGCCACAGTTATTTCAGAAATCCGTTTAGGAAAAGGAAAACCGAAATTGATGAAAAGGAAATTGAAAACATTGTCGGTAGCAGTTCGAGTGAACAGGAAATTATTAATAGGAAAGTTGTTATGGATGCGGTGATGTCTCTCCCTGAGCGCTATAGGATTGTTGTTTATCTGTATTATTATGAAGAATACTCAATTTGCCAGATCAGTAACACCCTGAATATTAAAGAGACAACAATCCAGACGCGATTATCAAGAGCGCGTGAAAAGTTAAAAAGTGTTTTGAAAGACTGTTTTCCGTGAAGAAAGGAGTTCACTATGAAGTTTACAGAAACGTACAAAGATATAATGAGTGATCTTCAGCCTTCTCCTGAGTTACAGGACAGATTGCAAATCAGACAGGAGGCAAAGAGTATGAGATTTACTAAGAAGAAAGCACTTATCGTGGCTGCTGCAGCATGTATGCTTGTTGGAACAACCGTTTTTGCATCAGGAAAAATTGCTTCTTACAGAAGCTGGTCAGGTCCAAATGATGAGATTGCATCTTATGAAGACGCTGTATCTAAGTCAGGAGAAGTCGGAAGCACGCTTACTATTCCTGAGGCTTTTTCTAACGGATATACTTATGATTCGGCTAATACAATGGGCTTTCAGGGACTTGATGAAAATGGAAATGTTATCGTTAACGGAACTGAATTGTGTGCAAGATATGTTAAGGATTCCATGCCGGAAATTAGCTTATTCGTCAATAAGTCATATGAGGATGAAGGTGAAATATATTCAGTTGATGAAAGAGTAATAGGAGATACAACAGTATACCTTAACGAGACAACATATAAATTTGTGCCAGAGGGCTATGAAATTACAAAAGAGGATGAGGAAAACATGAAAGACCCTCATTTTGAAATGTCATACGGCTCTAGTGAGGTCGAAATTAAGAATAACAGTGGAATCAGCTTCAATAAGGACGGAATTCACTATAATATGTTCGCCTGGGATTCTGATATGACAGCAGATGAATGGTACGAAATGGCAGCAGAATTAATTTCCAACAATTAACACAAGAAACCCGCGGTTATGCCGCGGGTTTTCTAAAATCCTCCATAATGCGACAGAGTCTCTGTTGCAAACTGTGTTCCAACCTTCATTGCCTCATAAATGTCTCCATTTATCATGTGAGAACATACAAATCCCGCATGATAGCTATCACCACATCCGGTAGTGTCAATGATTTCTGTAACCTCATCAGCCGGGACAGTATACTCCTTACCGTTATGATAAGTAACACTTCCTTTATCTGCTAAAGACATGTTAAACAGCCCCGGATACTTATTCGAGAAATCGGCAAATTTGGAGAGCAGGTTTTCTTCGCCGCTTATCATGAAATAGTCAACGTAAGGGGCATATTTTTCCATGTCTTCAAAATCACGATATTCAAGAAAATCAACAGCGAGCTTAAAGCTACTTGATTTTTTCAAATCTATGATTTGCTTAAAGCAGCCTGCATAGAAATGAACAAAAACTACATCGGATTTCCTGACAAACTCAAGCTCATCCTGAGTAAGAAGCATCTTGTCAACAATATCTCCGGTCCATGAATCTTCTTTATAATATCTATCGCCATTCTGAGTAAGGTAAGTTCGATTATTCGCTGTGACTTTGTCCTTCTCAATTCTTACGTGACTTACATCAATGTTTTTATTCGAAATAGAATCCATAATGCAGTCGGCATAAGAATCTTGACCTACAGCACCTAAAAGGGAAACTTTGATTTCGTCAAATCGTGACGCATGAGCAGCAAAATTAAGCGCCTCGCCGCCTGCACGCATTTCATTAGTTCCATCGAAAACATCAACGCAAAGACACGGAAGTGACACTAATTTAATCACAATAATATCCTCCTTGGATTAAGTAAATCCCGATTCGGTTAGAGCTTTCCGACAAAAGTGGATGAATTTTAAGGCATTAATTATATTAAGTATTCTAACATGGCATTTTGCTTCTATAACAATTTCTCGTATTCCTCAACGGGAAGCGGTTTGCTGTAATAATATCCTTGAACAATTTCACATCCAAAGTCTCGCAGTAAATCCACCTGCTCCTTATTCTCAGCGCCTTCTGCAAGACAGCGCATGTTTAAATCCTTTGCTAACGCAATAATTTGTTTTACTACAGCACAGCTTTTAGTGTATTCATTCGATTTACCGATTCTATCGACAAAGGACTTATCGATTTTCAACGTATCAAAAGGCATGATCGGCAGTAAAGACAAAGACGAATAACCTGTTCCAAAATCATCCATAGATAATTTGAAACCTTGATGTTTAAGTTTTTCAATAATCTTAATCATAGTATCCTGATTGTCATACATGGCACTTTCCGTGAGTTCAAAATCTATGAGCGAATGATCCACACCAAACGAATCTACAATTTCCGTAAGATGTTCCACAAGGCCGGGGATCCCAATACTTTTCCTTGATACATTCACAGAAATCGGATATAGCGGTTTTCCCTGTTTCTCCCATTCTTTCAGTTTAATACATACCTTTTTTAAGACTATATCATCTAACTTTGTAATCAGCCCGTCTTCTTCAAACAAAGGAATGAATATTCCCGGACTCAGTATATTTTTCCCCATATATTTCCATCTGATAAGTGCCTCAGCACCTTTTATTTTTTCTGTCTTGATATCATATTTGGGCTGAAGATATACCATAAACTCATCACGTGCAATCGCTGTATCAAGATACGATCTCAATTGGATTGCTCTGTTTTGCTTATCGTTCATTTCATCCGTAAAGAAGATGAGTTCTGTTTTGTACGGTTTTGTTCCAAAAGCCTTGGCCTGTTTTCCTGCATCGGCTACACGATCGCCCATTTCAATGGTAGTTCTCATAGGAACAATACCACAGCGATAGTATATGCGATAGTTTTTATCCGCATCCAAGTAAGAGATGCTGTCAAAGAATTCGTATAATTTTTCTCTTGTTTCAGCCTCGGGCATATCCTTTATCATCATAGCAAAGTTATCATTGTCGCACCTTGCGCTAAAATAGATCCAATCCGTCTTTTCCATTTGATTAGTGATATCCGTTAGTAACTGATTTGCAACCAGGTGTCCGTAGATAACATTTATTGCTTTAAAATCCTTAATATCGAAAAAAACGAACGAATAGTCTTGGACACCATAATTATGAAACCAAGCAATACGAGGCCAAAGGTAATTCCAGTTGTAATATCCTGTAATATAATCATGATAATACATGTGTTTATATTTTGACGACTCATCCTCTTGTAAAGCGGTTGTATCATCAGGTGATAATTCGGCCTCTATTAATACGCGGATCTGATCATTCACCGAAAAAACCTGAATAATTTCCGGGTTCTCTTTGGCAGCACAGATTCCGCCTATGTGATAGTATTTTTCTTTTTCAGATTTGCATATTAAATCAATATGATTTCTTACCGTTTCGTCGTTAATCTCTTTATCGCCATCGTCAAACATCAAGTCCAAACGAAATACCGTAGGCGGAAGCGTGATGTCTAAAAGACCCTCCGGATAGGATATTCTGTCGTCATCCTGTCTATATTCAATTCCAATTCCATTTAGCGTGGTGTACGCATCCTTTATGAGAAACAATCCCGGATGACCGTATGTTCCAAATGCACCTTCATATTGCATTATTTTTTCCGGCATTACACCATGATAAAAGTTGTCAATGTCCTCTTGCGTCGCATTCATATAATATAATTTTCTTGTCGGACGAAAAGAGTAGGAACTAATTATATGCATTTTTAACCCCCTTCTGGATATTCAGATTTCCATGATCATTAATACTGTCTGGATCGCATTCAAATGCGGCGCCGGTTATTTTTTAGCTTCTGCTAACTGTCGATTAAGTTCTTCAATCTCAGCATCCACTTTTGCGATTT
>SFNX01000160.1 GCA_004552595.1 Lachnospiraceae bacterium
AGAGAACACGCTTGAAAAAATGGGTGAGTATCTTGCCGAATATGAGATAGATAAGGTCGTTATATACTTTGGAAACGGATTGATCAATTTGTTCGGAGACAAAGTGTTTAATGGCTTTAAAAAGGCCGGTGTAGAAGTGCTTCATTATGAGGAGCTTGATACAGTTAAGATTGAAGACTTAATGGATATGGCTTTTTCATTACCGAATGAAACCGAGGCGGTAATAGGACTTGGTGGAGGTAAGGTTATTGATGCCGCTAAGTATATGTGTTACCTTAAAAAGCTTCCTTTTGTCAGTGTTCCGACATCTGCTTCATCTGACGGATTCTGTAGTTCAACAGCATCATTAATCGTCAATGAGAGAAGATTAAGCGTTCCTGCAGAGCTTGCTGATGCAATTATTGTAGACACTCAGGCGATTCTTTCGGCACCTGCCAAATTCATATTATCAGGTGTTGGTGATATGATGGCCAAGATTACAGCCGTTTATGACTGGCAGTTTGAAGCCGCAAACGGATACAGTGTATTAAATGACACTGCTGTCATGATAGCTAAAAATGCAGTCAATTCATTTGCAAGGCTTCCGTTTGACATGGTTGAAAAGCCTGTATTTATAAGAGAACTTGTGAATGGATTAACGCTTAGCGGACTGGCAAATGAAATTGCAGGTTCAAGTGCTCCTACCAGCGGTTCGGAACATTTAATAAGCCATGCCCTGGATAAAAATTCACCTGCTCCTCAGCTTCATGGAATCCAGGTAGGAATTGCAACATATATTATGGCAATTGTCCAGGAACACAGAGTAAGAAGAATTAAGCAGGTATTTACAGATACGGGATTTTTCGAATACTGTAAAACACTTTCGTTAAGTAAGGATGAATATAAGAAGGCTATAGATATAGCTCCTTCAATTAAGCCTTTCAGACATACATATCTTCATGAAGAAAAGTATCGTGAAAAAGCAAAAGAAGTAATCGATACGGATGAAATCTTAAAAGAGATTCTAGTCTAGACTAAAAGCCATGCTCGCGAAGCTTATTCTCTATTATATCAAGGAGAGCTTCGCTGTTGGCTTCGACAACGTGTACATGATGGCCGTCAGTAAGGTTTTTGAGTGGGCCGGATTTTGAATTACGTATTTTTTCCATGAATTCAGAAACATCAGAATGAGTCTTAATCATGAGGTCGGCACTTAGCTGGCCGTATACGTCGTGGTATACAACAACGTTAAGGACAGTTCCGCCATAGTCAACTATTGTATTAAGCTCAAGCTCGGTTTTGGTGTCGTCATGGCAGACACGTATTGCCCTTTTATGAGTGCCACTGTGAAGACTGGGGTTATCAAGAATATAGCCTCTGTTCGTGCTGATTACCGGTATGCCGTCAACTCTTAGCGAAGCTATATCCGCAACGATAACCTGTCGACTTACTTTAAGCCTGTCAGAGAGCGTTGCTCCGTTGACAGGCTGAGTAGATTTTTTCAGTATTTCATGTATTTTTTCACGTCTTGCTTTTCCGGTCATATAATCAGTTAATTGTTAAATATCAAGCTTTAAGTCGCCGTCTTTAATGATTGATGCTTTTCTAAATAATACTCCAAATACGTAGCAAAGTATAGCAGGAAGAATAAATGAAATCATGATAAGTCCGAACCAGTCAAATGCTGTTACTGAAGCTTTAGCACCGTTTGCCACATCCTGAACCCATCCTGAATAAACGCCAATCTGACCTACAAGTCCGCATGTACCCATTCCCGAGCTTACTGCAGCACCATTCATTTTAAGCTTGAATATGCATGTTGCAACAGGACCTGTTATTGCACTTGTCAGAATAGGTGCAATCCATATTTTCGGGTTCTTGACGATATTGCCCATCTGGAGCATTGAAGTTCCAAGACCTTGTGCAAAAAGTCCGCCCCACTTATTTTCCTTAAAGCTTAATACTGCAAATCCAACCATCTGTGCGCAGCAGCCTGCAACAGCTGCACCGCCTGCAAGACCTGTAAGACCTAAAGCTGCGCAAATGGCAGCAGAGCTTATCGGAAGTGTAAGTGCGATACCGACAATAACCGATACGATTATTCCCATTACAAATGGGTGAAGTTCTGTAGCCCACATAATGAGGTTACCGAAGGCTGAAGCTGCGCTTCCGAGAGCAGGACCCCACCATATTGATAAAAGTACACCGGATGCAAGTGTAGCTGCAGGTGTAACGAGTACATCAATTTTGGTTTCTTTAGATACCATCTTGCCTATCTCAGCTGCAAATACTGTTACAACTAAAACTGCAAGAGGACCGCCGGCGCCGCCAAGCTCATTGGCTGCACTTCCGACTGCAATAAGTGTAAAGAGTACAAAAGGCGGACAGTGAAGTGCAAAGCCGATTGCAACTGCCATTGCAGGACCTGCCATCGCTTTGGCATAGTTACCGATAGTAACCAGTAATTCAATGCCAAACTGTGTACCGATTGT
The DNA here is from genome assembly GCA_004552595.1 of Lachnospiraceae bacterium. Classification (GTDB taxonomy): domain Bacteria; phylum Bacillota; class Clostridia; order Lachnospirales; family Lachnospiraceae; genus UBA2868. Next base: position 2,472 of record SFNX01000160.1, read on the forward strand.
TGAGAAAATTGTTCCTATTAACAGGGAAGCAAATAATCCCTGCGCCATTGCACCAAGTGCTTCAATGAGATAGCGTTGCACTGATATCTCAATATCTTTCTTTTTAAGCCATGCTTTGAAATTTTCCATAATTCCCTCCGTTTATATACAGTAAAACTTTACAGTCAGGTTTACTGTAAAGTATTATTGTATATATGTCAAGAGTATCAGTGCGTAACAATGGAGATATATTAGATGTTTGTTATAAGTATTGGTTATAGCCCATAACAAAAAATAATAATTAGACAATTATTTCTTGCAATGATAATATGTGTGCATAGAAAAAACCCGAGGTGAGACAGGGAATATTTAGAAAGAATGAGGAATTTATTATGAAAAAGAGATTATTAGATGCGCAGCAAAGGAAACAGCAGCCCCTACAGAGGAAGCTAAGGCCACAGAGAGCACAGAAAAGACAGATAATGCAGAAGAAAAGACAGATAAGAAGGTAATTAAGGTTGCAGCATCAGCTACACCACATGCAGAGCTTTTAGAGCAGGTTAAGCCAATACTTGCAGAGCAGGGAATCGACCTTGAGATTACAGTATTTGATGATTATGTACAGCCAATGAATGTAGTTGAAGGCGGAGAATTTGATGCTAACTATTTTGCACATGTTCCATATGTTGAACAGTTCAATGCAGAGCAGGGAACACATATTGTAAATGCAGGCGGAATCCACTACGAGCCATTTGGAATTTATCCGGGAACAAAGAAGGCTCTTTCAGAATTAGCTGATGGTGATGTAATCGCAGTTCCTAACGACACAACAAACGAAGCAAGAGCATTACTTCTTCTTCAGGACAACGGAATTATCAAGCTTAAGGAGGGTGCCGGTCTTACAGCTACAATCAACGATATTACAGAGAATCCTAAGAACATCGAAATCAAGGAGCTTGAAGCAGCTCAGGTTGCAAGAGTAATTCCGGAGGTTGCATTTGTAGTACTTAATGGTAACTATGCACTTGAAGCAGGTCTTTCAGTTGCAAAGGACTCAATCGCATTTGAGGCAAGTGATTCAGAAGCAGCTAAGACATACGTTAACATTGTAGCCGTTAAGGAAGGCAATGAGAATAATGCAGAGATTAAGGCACTTGTAGATGCACTTAAGTCAGATACAATCAAGCAGTACATCAAGGATACATATGATGGTGCAGTTGTAGCATTTGAATAATTAATTGAATCGTAATACTGATTAAGTATTTTCGATTGAGTAGTTTCGCGGACTACTTATAGGAATACACCGGCTGATTAGCCGGTGTATTCTTTTTATGTGACTAATAACGATATCAATTTAGTGTTCTGTTAATAATTTACAAATCAGGACTTAGCGATTATTATTAAAGAAGTAAATTGATAAGGAGAAGGAAATGACACTTCAGCAGTTAATATACAGTGTAAAAATAGCCGAGACAAAATCAATGAATAAGGCAGCGGCAGAACTCTTTATTTCGCAGCCTGCTTTGTCAAGTGCAATACACGATTTGGAGGAAGAATTAAATATTGAGATTTTTATCAGAAATCAGCGGGGTATAATTGTTACTTCCGAGGGAGAAAACTTCTTAAGCTATGCAAGGCAGATTGTTGAAATGAGCAACATGCTTAAGGA
>SFNX01000161.1 GCA_004552595.1 Lachnospiraceae bacterium
TTTCACCGCACAGGAAAAATACCTACTTTTGTGCTTTCAAATTTTTGAAGCATCATCTATGAAAAAAAGTATTATTCCTATATTATTATGGCTCTGGGTTAGTGTATGGATAGGAAGTTGTTCGGGGTAATAGCCCCGACACTCCGAGCCGCTATAAAAGCGATATACAAGAGTGGAACGCTTTGCCCTGTAAGCACCCAACGATGTGATTTAGCCACCCCTAAAGGTTGGGCTACATACTACAATCTTGAAGTGGTCATAACCCTTGCGTTTCGGTTGAACACCTATGAAGCGAGCAGGATAAGACAAAAGGTGTTGGAGCGTATTTGCCAACGAAAAGAGAGTGGAATAGACTTCTTGATATTATTAGGGGATAATTCCTATTTATATTACAACTAAATACTAATGTAAACCCCAACAATCTTATTGTTTAAGGTTACTTGATTCATATTACACATTGTACAAAGCGATAGTATATGAGCAAACCGAATAAAATTTTTGGCAATTCATCATTTATTTGAATCCTTTTTGTATCTTTGCATTTGAAAAATCATCAAAATTTCAAAGGTGATATGACTAATGAATATTCGATAGATGGTATTACTCTTAGGCAACGCATAGAAGCGATGCCAGAGGATTGCATACTGTTTCGGTCTGATTTTCCTGAGTACCACACAGAATTTGTGGGAAGCATTTTGTCTGAGTTAACGACAGAAGGTATGCTTGTTAAAATTGCACATGGGATATATGCCAAACCGAGAAGAAGCAAATTCGGTGTTGTACTGCCCTCAGTTGATAAGGTGGTACAGGCAATTGCTGCTAGAGATAATGCAGAGGTATTGCCATCTGGTATGACAGCTCTGAATGCATTAGGGTTATCAACTCAAGTGCCAATGAATTACACATACTTAACTACAGGAAGCGAAAGAACTGTAAACTTATCCAATAGGCAAGTAGTATTAAAACGAGGTGTACCCAAAAACTTCTGTTATGGTACTCGTCTCATCTCTTTACTTGTTCAGGCTCTGAAGGCTCTGAAAAAAGAGAATGTAGGAGAAGAAGAACTAAATATAATCCAACAATTGGTATTAAAAGAAACCGACAAGGAGACTTTAGCTAAAGATGTAGATATGATGCCTGCATGGATGAAACGAGTTATAAAACCAATGCTAACCGCTTAAAATAGAAATAGATTATGGAAAAATTGTGGTTAAACAATGAGATAGTGGACCGTTTAGCTATGTTGCAGCACACAGAGGCTGGGCATCCAGGTATTAATCAGGTAGCAATAGAAAAGGATTGGTGGGTAACAGTTACATTAAAGGCATTATTCCAAACAGATTGCCGTGATTCTTTGATATTCAAAGGCGGAACATCGTTGTCAAAAGGTTTTGGCATCATTGAGCGTTTTTCTGAAGATATTGACTTGGCAATTAGTCATTCGTTCTTTGGTATTGAGAAGACTGGTAAAAGTCAGCGTGAGAAATTACGCAAAATGTCACGAGCATATATTCATAAGACCCTTTCTGCTCAATTAGATGCCCGTTTGAAAGAAATGGGAGTCTCTGGTTACAGTATAGAGAATGTTTCTCAAGTACAGGATAAAAATGGAGAATGGCGACCGATAGATTCAGACAAGGATCCTACTGTAATCCTATTACACTATCCGTCAATTCTTGAAGATACTATCAATTATATTCCTCCACGTGTAAAGATTGAGATTAGTTGTCTTTCAATGGATGAACCAACGGAATTACGACCAATTCGTTCTTTAATCGGTGAAAGTTTTGATGGCGAAGATACTGACGCAGAAAGTCTTGTTAGAACAGTAGTTCCTTCTCGCACATTCCTTGAAAAACTATTTCTTTTGGCGGAAGAATTCCAAAAAGAAAAACCTCGGAGCGTACGAATGTCACGACATCTGTATGACTTGGAAAAACTGATGGATACAGAGTATGGTAAAGAAGCGTTGTCGAATCGCGAACTTTATGATGCCATTGTTGAACATCGTAAGACTTATTATGCTTTGAAGTATGTAAACTATGATTCATACACTCCATCAACCATCAATTTTACGATACCAGAATCGGCTATGGAGGCGTGGCAAGATGACTATGCCGATATGAGACGGTTCTTCATCTATGGTGAATCTTTAGAGTTTGATGAACTTATGCACAGAATAGAGGAACTACAAAAACGAGTGGGGAATATATGACAGAAATGTTGTGTCAGATGGTTTATTTATTAAATAACGTGAGTTCGATGATTTTTATTTCAGCGTCAGTAAGTCCATATATATCATAAACGACAGTATCAATTTGTCGTTCTAACAATGATGTATCGTGATTTGGATTACTCTTTTTAAGAGCAATAATCTCATTAACTATCTTGACAATTGAATTTTGAACATCAGATGAAGCCTTTTTCCTGACTTCGTCACTCAAAATTCGTTAATTTTATAATAGCCTTATGTTCAGAATTTTGTAATTTTTTGTCACCCTAAAATGGGTGACACGGAGCAAAAATGTACATAAGAAAGAAGAAATACCCATCCGGAAATCTCGGAATTATTGTTGTTGAGAAAGTCAACGGCAAAATGAAGGAACTTGCTACCATCGGTTTTGCAAAGACTGATGATGAAATCGAGAATCGAGGCTCACGTCTGCATCTGCTTCGTGGCATTGAAAGTCTACAAGGAATTGGAGCGTCTGCTCAAACTCTCAGAGATCAGGATGAGCGTCGACAAAGTGCTGGCGCTCGCACAGACAATCGTAACAATACAGATAAACCTTCCGCAAAACAAGGAG
>SFNX01000008.1 GCA_004552595.1 Lachnospiraceae bacterium
TTAGCTAGCATAAAATAGAGTAAAATGCTTGCTTTTTATATATCTAATTATGAGGTATTAATCTGGGTTTTAAAATCCACCCCGAAATAAAGCGGTTACCGTTTAGTTTACTGTGAGAATGTAATTAGTACCTGCAAGATTCATATTTACAGTCATTTCATCATCAATGTTACTTGAAGGAATGTAAGTATAAACATATGCGTGTACGGGCAAGTTTGCATCAAGATATGTGTTTCTAAAATAGCACCATATTTGACTTGCAATATATTGATATTTCCAGTTTCCATAAGTATTTCCATTTATGTTTGCAACGAGTCCAGCAATAGCGTCTCCATCAACAGGCTTTTTGCTTGAGTTTAAGCATTCTACATCAAATTCAAGAACTAAAAATGCATATCCATCATCTGCAGTCCAGTAGGTTGAAGACTCTTTTGATTCTAAAACATCAGAAGTATACGCTTTGCTTAATACAATTTTCCAATCATCATTTTTTACTTCATCGCCAACGCTTATAGCCTCAGATGTTTGATCTGCATTATTTTGAGAACTATCAGGTGATGAATCAGATAAATCGGATAGATCAAGTTCCATAACCTGATAAACATCATTAAGTCCCCCATTAGGTTCAGCGTATATTGTAATAGGACTTAAATCTTTTAATACGACAAGTTCCCCATATGAAACAGTTCCATTCTTTAAAGCATTATTATAGAAACTAGACACTAGTTCATATTGCTCAGTTCCGTTTCCTACCCAACCAAGGCTATTATCAAGTTCGGCTCCATTTTGATAAATGGTGGTTCTAAATGTGCTCTGACACTGAGCAGGCGTATCTTGTAGATTTGTGAAGTCAAATTTTAAAATAATAACATTATCATCAGGTGTAATACTGGAGTTACAGGAAATTAAATCATAATCGGCTTTCTCGAAACCTACATATTTTAGATTTCCATCTTCCAATGTGAAATCAATAGATTCAACTTCATGTTCATCTTCGGATGGCTCTGATTCAGTATCCCCTGAAACTTCCTTAATTGAGGTAGAACCATTTTCGACATCAGCTATGCTTAAAGCAGGTGAAGTAGATGGTGTACCCGTATGATTATTGCCACAAGCACATAATGATAACATCAGGGTAATACTTAAGACTATAATAATACTCTTTTGCATAATATACCTCTTTTAATATTTATCTTAAAAAAATTATAACGCACGGATTATAACATTTCACTAAAAGTTAGAATAATACTTTATGTTATATCTCTATTGAAAATGACTATAATTAATACTACATTAATTCCCCATTAAATAGTTATAATCTGACCAACAATCAGCACACCAAGTTCTATTGACACCAGCAGCATCTTTATTCGTAATCAATTTATCTACTCTTTTTTTGCAACTACTACACAGTTCACCTGATGATTTGTCTGTTCCAGGTGCTTCTTTAACATACGTATATCCTGTTCCATCACAACTGGTACATGGACCAAATTCGTAATCATCATAACCATCCAAGGCAGCTTGCAAAGCGCTATCTCCGTAGTAGTATTTAATGCTTCCTGTGCCATTACAAAATGAACATTTAACCTTTGTAGTTGTTGAATCGTTATTATTATCTGTAGGAGAGTCAGAAGCAACATAATCAGTTTCATTAGGTTTAATATATTTGCTTTTTATTTCCTCACAATATTGAGAACCATCCTTGCGTACCATCAACTGGTAATATGTTGAATCGTTATTCCATATTTCATAGTTTGTGCCGTTACAGAAAAAAGAAACCTCTATTTGGCACCCTTTATAATCACAATCACTCGGTATCAAATCAGTTTTATCATAAAAACACATACGACAATCTGCCAGCAATTCGAGTTTTTCATCATCATTTAGTTCATTAAACTTAGTGCTTACTAAGCTAAAACCATATATATCAATATTACTATATTTCCTATCAATTTCTCTTATTGTGATATCATCAACATCATGCTTTATAGTTATCTTAGATATAGCATCAACAACGGGTTGCTCTTTAGTGAAGTCAACTTTAGGTTGTTGGTTTGTACATCCTACTAATAAAGTGGTTAACAGAGTTAATATTATTATTATATTTTTTTTCATCATAAATTCCTTACTCGCTAATCTTATAAATAGAATAAAAGTAACAAAGAAAACCGTAAATTATTCCCAAGATATATACGTAAAACATAATTCACTAATATGTAGAGTTTACGCAGGCTTTCTGTTACATAAAAGGTATTATCATAAACAATTGGTACTAATTCTTAAGTGGTTCTACTCCGCATTCAATTAACAATCTATTGAGATTCCGAAGCGCTGTCTCATATTTACTTTTTTTACTTATTGTTTCTGTTGCTTTTGCAGCATATTCAGCATTTGCTTTCTCAAGTTTTTGTTCTATTCGCTGATTTTCAAGCTCAGTTTGTATAACAGTAGCTGCACCTAAAAAACCAGAACCAGAAATACCGTTAGCAATACCACCGGCAACATATGGATCCTTTTTGGATTTTGCGAGTGAATTTCTATAATCATCTTTAGCCATTTCAGAAATCATAGACATTCCATATAAGCTCTTAGCATTGTTGTATTCCCTTAATAATCTATTAAATTCTTCTTCTCTGCCAGCAGCTCTAATCTTTTCCAGATTACGTTCTCTTTCTGCTGTTAGTTCTTTTTCTCTTTCTTTCTTTTTTTCTTCATCTATTGCCGCTTGCGCTTTAGCTTTAGCAGCTTTTTCGTTATCTTGAACTGATTGAAAATAGATAATAATAATAGCAAAAACAATAGCCAATAAAAATGCTGTTCCAAATCCCATATAAATCTCCTCCGCAGTAACTAGTATTTAATAAACATATAATACATCAAATATAGCATACGAATTATGTTTTTTTCAATTTTGTATATGTGTCTATATTTTTTAAAAATTTTAGCTAAAAACTAGTCGAAAAAAATAAATGTCTTGTCAGTTCTTTTCAAGGATTCATGTTAGTACTGTTATAAGCAGTAGATGATTTTATACCAAGTTTGTTACCAATGTGATATAATGCAAAAGGTTGGTAATAAACTTGGTAATAAACTTGGTAAAAAAGATGAGTCTAATAGAAAAGATAAATGAATTACGTGCCTATAATGAAGAGCAGGAGTGGTTTGAATTTAAGGAAAATTGGTTTGAACCTGATACTTTAGGTGAATATGTATCGGCATTATCGAATGCAGCAGCATTTCATCATAAAGAGAAAGGTTATTTCATATGGGGCGTTAATGATGTCACACATGAAATAGTTGGAACTACATTTAACCAATATAGAGATTGCAATAAGGAACCATACCAAAACTATCTTGCGAGAAATTTATCTCCGAGTGTTAACTTTGAGTTTGAAGAAATAGAGATAGATAATAATAGAGTAGTTGTATTAGTAATTCCAGCTGCAGAAGAGATTCCTACAGCCTATAAAGAAAAGCGATATATAAGAATTGGCTCGTCGAAGGCAAATCTGAAAGATTATCCTAAACGTGAAATTCAGTTATTTAAGATACTTGATGGTAGGGTTGAGACTATAGAATCATTGCCGGCAAAGTATCAGGAACTAACATTTCAAAAGCTATTTGGTTATTATGGATCAAAGGGTATTGTTCTAAAGAATGAGACATTCGAGAAAAATCTAGGGCTTAGAAATAAAAATGGAGATTATAATCTATTGGCTCAGTTATTATCAGATGATTCACATATACCTATTAGAGTATCTATATTTGAGGGAGAGAGCAAAGCTACTCAACTATTGTCAGTTCGTGAATTTGGTAATAACTGTTTATTATACTCATTAGATAATATCTTGCAATATGGAGATGTAATTAATATCATTCAGGCAGATGAAGAGGGGCGTGTTGTTGAACGAAAAGATGTCCCGTTATTTAATAATGATGCATTCAGAGAGGCGATAATCAATGCAATTCTTCATAATTACTGGGTATCTTGTAATGAGCCTATGATTTCTGTATTCTCTGACAGGATTGAAATATTATCAAGAGGAACGTTGGCTCCTGCACAAACTGAAGAAGGATTTTTTGCAGGAGAGTCTGTGCCTGTAAATGATAAGCTATCAGAAATATTCCTACAACTACATATAAGTGAGAAGTCTGGTAGAGGGGTGCCTAAAATTGTTGAGATATATGGTAAAGAGGCCATAACATTTAGAGAGAATTCAATAGTAGTTTCTATTCCTTTTAACAGAATTCATAAGATTGGTAGAAAAAGTGAAGTCATAGTTATAGACAGACAACCACTTAACGCAAGACGTCAGGCTATATTGACTGAAATAGGACAAAATCCATATATAACAATAGAAGATCTGGCATCTAAGCTTGGAGTAAGTGATACAACGATAGATAATAATATTTCATTTTTGAAAAAGAAAGGTTATATAAGGAGAAAAGGTAAAAAAGGTGGTTATTGGGAAATTATAGAGTAGGCACACGTAGTGTGATGACATATAACAGGAGCTGGTTTTTAACCAGCTCCTGTTGCGTTAAAAAGATATACAGTTGATAATCAACACTAAGATTCACTTAACCCCTTCAGCTTCTTCATATGCTCATCCCACTCATCAGAGGAGTATGGACCATCCTGCATATTGTTAGAAATATACTTAAGCTTTTCATCAAATTCAGCACACGTTTTCAAATAAGTAGAAGGAACATCAGAAGATGCAGGGAATCTGTTTTTGTATTCCTCAAATTCTTCTGGTGTTAATTTTCTCTTTTTTTCATTTAGCTCTTCAATAAAAGGTGTAAGTGCACCAAAATATACGGATGCAACCTTTTCTGTTTTTGTTTTTCCATTCTCACCGATGAAGTCACGATCTACAAAACAAATCTCACCGCCATAGTTATCAATTATTCTATATAACTGATGCATAGCTCTATTAAAGTTAAGTTCTGAGAATATCAATGTCTCAGGGTCAACATCTAAAGCCTTTGCAATTTTCTCAAGTGTATCTGGCTTAGCATTTAGTCGTCCACTTTCATATTTTCTGATAGTAGAATCCTCAATTCCAATCAAATCTGCAAGTTGTTTCTGCGTCATTTTTCTTTGAGTTCTTATTTTTTTTATAGTATATCCAACAGTCATAGTTCTTATAAATATTGCCTTTCATAGTTGATTTTCCTTAATTTTATCAAAAAATATCTTTTAGTTAAATAGAAAAGATACAAAAACTACCTGTTAGGGGTTGACAGGTATAAAAAGTATCTGTTAATATATAAACAGAGATAAAAAGTATCTATTAGGAAACGTTAGAAGGTTAAAGTAGATGTCTTATTCCAAATAGGAATATTTTATTTCTAAAAAATCGATCAATTTTTCGAAAATTCCGCTAAATAACCATATAGGGGGTAATTAGTACTGATACAAAAGCAGAAATGATGTGCCCACTATTGGAAGAATCTGCTAAGTAAGGGAAAAGAAAAAGCGATCAGAAAGGAGCATACATAATTATGGATGACAGAAATTTTAATCAAAACAGAATACTTACAGCTAAGGATTTAGCAGCACGTCTGCAGATTGGCAGAGATAAGGCTTATGCACTTATTAAGTTATCATCATTTCCAGCAATACAGATTGGTAGTCGCTACATTGTTACAGAGCAGGCACTAGAGGAATGGCTCAAGGCAAGCGAGTACAGACATATTGCAGTGTAAGGGGGTGAGATAATGGAAAGAAGAGCTAAAGGTACAGGATATCTTATCACAAATAGTGATGGAACAAAGACACTTAGAAAAACAATCACCAACCCAAACACAGGGGAACAGAAACGTATACAGGTAACAGCAAATAGCGAAACCGCCTGTAACAAGAAAATGGCTGCTAGAGAAAAAGAACTTGAGGAACTTTTTAAGAAGTCAGGTGTAACCCAAAATATGACTGTAACAGAGCTTTGTTATAATCATTTGAATTATAGGTTCAATAAAGGTTCTATTAAGAGAACTACTAGGGACAGAGATGAAGATACAATTAGATGTCAAATTGAAAAATCAAAAATAGGTCATTTACAAATTGCAACAGTAACAAGTCGTGATATTGATGATTTATTTGCTAAATTATTTTCCGAAAATAAATTGAGTGTATCTTCTATTGAAAAGGTAAAGTTTATTCTTGATCCTGCTTTTAGATGGGCAGTTGAACGTAAGGAACTATTAGAAAACCCATTTGATTCTGTTAGAGAGAATATAAACAAAAGTATTGAATCACGTAGCGCAAAAGGATCTGATGATGTAGATGTTAGAATTTTAACATCCGAAGAGAAGGATAAGCTCTGGGAAATTGCTTCGGCTAAGTGGTTAAATGGCAAGTACAAATATTTAGGTGGACTTCATTTTAAGTTTCTAGTTGAGACAGGTCTTCGAGTTGGCGAATGGATTGCTCTTAGATGGGAAGACTACGATTTTGAAAACAGAATACTTACAGTTGACAAATGTCGACATCTCGTAAAGGCTAAAGAAGGTGAGATAGAGACAGAAATTAAATATGTTGCCTATGAGGGTGATACAAAGAATAAAAAATCAAGAAATCTTTCATTGTCAGAAAAGGCAGATAGTGTGTTAAGAGAAATATATGAATTGTCACCATACAAAAAGTCTACGGACTATATTTGCCTAACCAAAACAGGAAGCAATTATACGGCAACGTCTATGGAAGACATTGTAAATACTTTATACAGAAAAGCAGGTATAAAGGATTACGTATCAGGATTACATATTTTAAGACGTACTTTTGCTACAGAACTATTTGATAAGGGATATCCAATTAAAAGAATTGCAGAATATCTTGGAGATGATGAATCTACTGTTGTCAGGTATTACGTTGCGGCAAGAAAAACAAAAGAAGTTGGTGGCAAGCGTATAGCAGTAGTAGAGTTGTAAAATAATTAATTATTTTAGATTATAAGTATAAAAAAATGAAAAAAAATATAGTGATGTCTATAGTGATGTCACTAAATGAGAATAAATGAGAAAGCCCATAAATACTGAGCTTTCAGGGCAAACCCAAACGGACTCTGACTCCGTCATTGTGAAGGTTCGAATCCTTCTAGCCCTGCTAGATACCTCAGTAGATAATGGTTTCTACTGGGGTTTTTTATTATGCTTTGGGATTATATGTTGCCTATAGATTATTTACGCTTGTTTAACATGAGATTACGACATAAAGATTTGTTGTTAATAAACCGATACAATTAATAGCTTAATCACAACATAGAATACAAATACTATATCTATTTTTGTAAGAGTGAAAAGGATTTCGAATTTATAGTTAATGGGGAAATAACAATGTCTAACACAATATCATTCAATGTAAACAGCATACAGATACAGCAGCCTAATGCTTCAGATACACAGAGGCAAAGTGGGAGCATCTTTGTAGGCGGGCAGGATGGAACCGGTCCGCTTTCCGGGAATTCTATAATAGAGCAGAGAAAGAAAATGGCCGGCAAGCAGGCTATGAAATTAATTTCAGATGCTTTCAGTAAAGATATAAATAGCCAGGAGTATATAAATAATCTACGTGAATTAAAGGCGCAGAGGCTTGATGAGCTTAAGGAAATAAACAAGTCAATGGCTGACATAGAGTCTCAGAAGGAATTCCTTATGAAAGAGTATGGGGTAACAGAGGATTCTGATGAGATGAAGGAGCTTGAACTCTTAAAGAAATATCAGAATAACAGAATGGGCATTTTCACTGGTGAGTTCACCGATGAAGAAATAGAGAAATTGAAATCCATGCAAGGAACAACTCGTTCTGAATTTCAGGCCAGATATCTTGAACTGAATGATGCTTACAATCAGTACCGTAAAGACGCAGGACAAATTGAAGAGGAAATCAGAGCACTTTCAGGAGATATTGAACTAAATAAAAATGAATTAAACGCTTCAAGAGACATGTCAAAAGCACAGGGTGCAGCTGAAAGCATATTAGACGCTGCAAGTAAGGAAGCGATTGGCCTTATGACTCAGCAGGCTAAAGAACATGTCGATGAAACTGCTGAAGAAGAAAAAGAGAAGGTCGAAAAGATCAAGGAAAAAAAGGAAGAGCTTCAGGAGAGAATTGATAAGTCTAAGGAAAGAAGTGAAGAGCAGAAAGAGATTATCGAAGAATCCAATAAAGCAGATAAACTTGACCAGTCAATAAGCGTGAAGTCACAGGATGCATCAGCTGTAGCAAAAGCACAAAAGAGCATTGATAAGATACTTAAGGATAATAATCTTATCAGTGATGATATTAAAGGCATTGAGATTGACCTCGGATTCTAAATGGTAGGATAAAGTAGGATAAATATTCAAAAAACGGTTAAGAAATAAATATTGTTGTCGATATAAATAACAGCTAAGGAAAGCGCACTATTCAATGGAAGGATTATTCAGGGAATGGTGTGCTTTTTCTATTTGGAGAAAGAATATGGTAATTTCATTAAACACACAAAAAGAACCTGAAAAGATAACATCCACAAAAGAGCTTGCTGAGTACATCAGGAAAAGTGTAATGGAAGATAATGAACTTTCAGATGAGGAAAAAGCTGGGAAAGAGGCAGGTATTCTAAATAAATTAAAATTTGGAAAGAAACTGACGCCTGAAGAATTAAGATATCTTCAAAAGGTGAATCCTATTATGTATGCGCAGGCAATGAGAGTTCAAGCTATGGCTAAAGCAGTAGAAGAACAGGTGAAACACGCTCGTAGTAAAGAGGAAGCAAATCAGATAGTCTCAAATGCAATGAGCAGTATTTCTAAGGAAAATTCTGCCAGAGAATATATGGTAGCTGCAATTGATAGAGTTTCAAGTGAAATGCATAAATCTCCAGGATATAACAGATTGCCAAATACTGATGCCGATGTTCAGAAGGCAAAAGGAAAAAAATCAGATATATCATTCAAAGAACTTGAAGATGATGAGGGTGATGGTGACAGCTTTGATCTTAATAGCTGGAGTCAATTACAGGAAGTAATGGATGAAATGCCGAAATTTGATGCAGGGGCATAAGAAAGATTACAGCTGTATAGTTCCAAAATTGAAATATTTGTTCCAATTTTGAAATAGGACAACAGTATTATCAATATATACCGATAAAAATAATACAAGTTAAGAATATAAAGCTAAGGAGAGCGACACTAAGAATCAAAGGAATGAATGATTCAAGGGTCGCTTTTTGTATAAAAATAGAGGAGGAAGAAGCGTATGACGATAAGTGGAATTGAAAGCAGCTTTGATGTCAATAACACCCAAAGAACATATGGGAACAGAGTACTAAGCAAAAACTTTAATATACCGATTGAAGAGATAAATAGTGGTAGTAAGGTAAATGCACCATTACAGGCTGTTTCTAATCCAGAAACTGGAGAAAGTATTGAAATATATCAATCGGATGTGTATTCAGAGGATTCACCTATTTATATAGTAAAAGGAAAAACAGCAGAAGGTGAAGAATTTGAAAGAAAGCTTAATGCATGGATTATAGATACAAGAAACTGTAGCTTAGCAGAAATAATGGTTCTTAATGCAGAAGTTGGTAATACATCAAATGCTGATAAGCAGAGAGCTGAAATAGTATTTAAACAGACTGGTGCAGAAAATTATCTGGATAAAGCTGATTACAGTACAGCGATGAAAGAAGTTCTTGATGATTACAGTAAGGCAGGTAATTGGGACAGCTATTTGTCTATGGATAAGTGGCAACAAGACATAAAAGATTATACATCAGTTCAGGTTAACTTTGACCGTGGAATTATGCAACGGAATGGTATTTCAACTGATTCATGTAGTTTTGCAACGCTTAGATCAATAGAAGATATACAAAAGGAATGGAATGACCGAATTATCGAGGCTGCTAAAAATAATAAGACATCAATGCGAGATGTGCTAAAGCAAAACCATCCAAACGCAGAAAACATGAAGTGGGGATTTGTAGGATCTGATGTTGAAATGACTTTTGATGAATTTGTCAAATACATGGAAGATGAAAATAGAAAGTGGCTTCAGTCAAATAAGGATTGGTTAGAAGAAAAAGGATTATGGGAGTATGTGAAGTAATCCTTAGTAATAAATTATAATTATAAAACGCTCGGACCTTTCAGGAGAGCGGTGTGACCATGAATGCTAGATTGGTCACTGAAAGGAGACAACATGGGAATAGCAGGATTAAGTACTTATAGTAGTTCAAGTTACTATTTTGCAATGAGTAATAAAGGTAAAAGTGAAGGAACAAATACAGAAGCTGTATTTGGACTCTTATCTGGGAAAAATGATAATAAAGACACTGCTGAACTTACAGCAAATTCAACAGATGTAGCTATGCCATCAGTACCATATACAAGATGCATAATGGCAAATATCAAAACAGAGGAAGTATATGGAGCTAAGTCAGAAGATGGAGAAATGATTTATTCATATAAGGCAAGTGAACAGAGTTTTAAGATATGGATTAATTCTGATGGTGAAAACAAAACATATTCTGTAGAAGGAATCGATAGTAATGGAGAACCATTTACAAAGGAGTTCAATCCATATGAAATAGATCCAGAAGATGCAGATTTTCCAGAGTTTGCAGCACTTTGCATGTATATCAGAAATACAGATGAAACAGCAGATATGTTAGCAAATGATTATTTCAATACAGATGACATTTTAGAGAAGTGCAATTATTTAGATAAATTACAGGGATTTGCAGAAAACCCATTGTTTGAGAAGGCTCAGGCAATGCTTGATAATGCAAACAGACTTTTAGCTTCGTTAAATCAAATTGTTAGTATGAGAAATGATATCGATTCATTTTTTAATCCATTTTTTACACAGTATTTAGTAGGTGATATTGATATAGAGAATTATCCAGATGTGGCAGGAAAAATAAGTGAAGAATTATCTAGTGGGGAAATTAAGGAAGATACTAAGGTAGAAGAAACTGTTACACCTCTTGGAATAGGTTTTGCTCTTGCAGGAAATATGGGATATGGAATGAGTGCGTCACTTATAGAAAAACCAGGATGTGATGACACAATTATTAGAGTTAAGATTGCAACTGGTGGTGAGGACGAGTTTGTAGATGTTAATCTATCTAATTTTGATCCTAAGAATGCAACACCTGTAGAGATGTTTGCATATTGTGAATATATGGATTCCATAGGTGAAGGTGTGAATAGTAAGTGGGGGAGCTGGAGTGCGCTAAAGATGGTGATGTCACCTCTTGATGGGTCGAATTTTGGTTCATTCGAAAACATTATGAATAAAAAGATGAACTGGACAGATGCATTGTCAAAGGCAGAGACTTCTTTGATGGATTCGCATACTCTAGAAATTAAGCTTACCCCTGCAGATTTAATAAAGATGCTTGAGGAATCTCACAGGATTACAGCACAGGAATTAAAGGAAGATGATGACTGGCGCAAAATGTCAGATGAAGAATGGGATAAATTAATAGAGGATGTTGATAAATACATTGATGCATTTAAGGAACGTGTTAAGCAGATGAAGGAAGCGCAGGAAGAATCTGCTAAGAAAGCTGCAATGGAAGCAGATGCTGATATGAAAACAGTAGCCGCATCTCAAGCAGCAACTGAAGCTGCAAGTGGGTTTGGTGGTTCAGATTCTTCTGAGGATAGTGGAGTTGATCATGAAAATAACTGGACAAAGAAATTAAATACTGACGACCAGACAATCCTTATGACAGCAAAAGAAGCACAGAAAATGGAAAAGAATGCCATGTCTAAGTTTGAAGAAATTCAGGAAACAGACAATACATCTACGGGTGTTTCTTCTGTAAATGGAGTTACAGAATGTGCTTCTGCCAGTGAAGACGAGAATAAAGATAAAATATGGACGATTACGGCATATAGTTCAGATGGTATTACAAGCAAAAGATTTAAGAATGGAGTGGAACTAGATGGATGGGAACTTAAATATAAGAACCCTTCAGATGGTAGGAAGGTCCTTGATTTTATTTCAAGCTTTGAGAAGGATGCTGACCTTAAGTTTGCTGGTTCTAAAGAATTTTGGGAAGAGTTTTTAGCAGGCAAAGTATCAAAGAGCGAACTTATAAATGCAGATAATGTTTGGGACTGGAATAATTAAGGATTTATTTCCAAAATTGATGATATCCTTCCAATTTTGAAAAACAACTACAAAAGTATAAAGTTATACCGATATGAATATCAAAGGATATGACAGCTAAGGACAGCGACTTTTTGAATTAAAGGATTGAATGATTCAAGGGTCGCTTTATCTGTTATTAGAAAATAATAAGGATGATTATTATGGAAATTTCGAAATATAGTAGTGGCTATGGAAAAGCAGACATTTATCAGAGCTTTATTTATGATAATCTTGAACCTAAAAAGTCAAATAGTAAAACAAACTCAGCAGCAAAAGCTATGGCTGAGAAAACTGCAAAGAAGAGAGCTGAAAAGAAACATGCTGAAAGAAAGTCTGAAGCAAAGGAAACAGCAGATAAAAGACAAGAAGCAATTGTAGAAAAACGGGATTTAGAAAAAGAACAGCTTAAGGAGATATGGGAAGAAAAACAGACATCAATACAGACATATAGTAATTCAGGTGATGACATGGTTAAGGAAGTAGAACCATCAGGAAGTCAATTTAATTTTACAGCATAAAAACGTAAGAAAATACCGCTCGGACCTTTCCGGAGAGCGGTGTGACCATGAATGCCAGATTGGTCACGGGAAGGAGACAACATGGGCATAGGATCAGTAGGTAGTGATATATCCTACTACGGATATGGGTCTACAAGTAGTGTTAAGTCAAGTGTACAAACAGAAAGCTTTTCAAATGATAGTAGTAAATCATCGGGAGATGTTCTTTCATATTATCAGGATTTATGCAAAGAATTTGCAGGGATTTCATTCAGACTTGATGACGTAAGTGAAGCATCAAAACATGGCAATAGTCCATTTTTAGGCTATAACAATAGCTTTAATCAGGTTGGAAGTAACTTCGGTAATAAAGGACAGTGTAGTATCACAATAGATGCTTCTGTCATAAAAAGAATGCAAGAAGATCCTAGATATGAGCAGGCTGTAAAAGGCATGATTGAAAACACAAGATCACGCTATTCTGAATTTGAAGCTGGTGCACTTAAAGATGGATACCAGTATGTAAGCGTAAGCATAGAAGATAATAATGGTAAGCCACAAAGAGGAACTATACAGTCAAACTATCCATATTCAACAGAAGATGAAGTTAAGTCTATGTGGAATATGGGTGAATATTCAAATAGAGTAATAAGTATTATTGATGATATTAAGAATGATGCAGTGGATGCATTTTTCAAAATGTATGATGAAAGTGCTGCTGGTAGAGTGAATGCTTCCACAAGTGAAAAACCAAGCATACCTGAGTGGCAGATGAACCTTACATGTAAAGAAGCTGCAGAGTCTACTAAAGAAGATCCTGTGTACGAAGTTACAACTACGATAGACGGAGAAGAATTCATACAGAAGATACATATAAATGATTTTAAGCCTACTAATGCAACTCAGGCAGAAATGTGTGCTATGTTTGCTTATTATGATTCTATAAATGGAACTGAAGGAACTTATGATAAGTTTATGGCATACATGGAAACAGGAATGCTTCATGGTAGGTGGGATGGCAATGAAACCTATGATGATTTCACTAGCAAGAGATATGATTTTAGACATATATCTGCGGAAGTACCAAGTGATTTATACAGAGTTGGATTAACAAAAGATGTCTATAAAGAGGCGTGGGAAATACATGACATTATAGAGAAGGATTTTATTAATAAATATTCGGCTGAAATCGGTGATGATTTGCCTAAGTATGTTCGTGAAAATGGAATACTAATGGAACATAAGATGACAGCTAGTATGCCAGACATCCCACAGGATATTGCTGTCGCACTTACAAAGTTCTTTTATGAAGATGAGAGCATTGTAGAAAAATACGGTTCTGATTTTATAGGGGAACTGTATATTAATCTTGAATTTGATATTGCAAAACGGATTGATGAAGATGGAACCAGGGGTGACATAGAAGGTATGTGGAACTCCGCAATATCAGTTCTTGAATCATTAAGTGAGCAGTTAGATACATTCTTTGGAGACAAGTTAGGCAATGTCGATGCGGTAAAGGCTCAGGTGGAAGAACTGAAGGAGTTATATAACAAAGCAATAGATGATCTAAAGAAAGCAAAGGATGAAGCATTATCTGAAACTGAGACAGAAGAAAGCGAAGAAGATATCTTCAGAAAAATGTTAGTTGACTACATTGCAGAAATGTATCAGAAGATTATTAATGGAGATACCGAACAAGAATTTCAGATTGGCTCAATATCTCTTAAGCTTGATGAATGGGATGAATTAATTGAAAAGTTCGATGACTTAGAAGAAGAGATAAAAGAAGCAGTTAAGGCAGAAATAGAAAAACAGAAGGAAATTGAACGTACAGCAGAGTCATCGAAAACAGATGATTCAATCAATAATGTAGCATTTCTTTCATCTGAAACTAGAAAGACTGTATTCAGAGAAGAGACTGACAATAAGCCTGAGATTTCATATATTACCTGTTTTACAGAGGATGGTATTATCTGTAAAAAGACAGGTATGGGAGAGAACGAATATCTATGGAAAATGGATTATAGAGATGAGCAGGATTATGAGAAGGTCATGGATTTGCTACACAGTTTTCCTGAGGACTGGGATTTAAGATTTTCATCTAATGAAAAGTTCTGGAAGGATTATCTTGCTGAGAGAGTTGATAAAGATGATTTAGTGTCAAATATCAATGAGTATTCAGATAAAGGAAAAATGAATTTCTTTATTGAAAGAGATGGTAATACATACATTAATCCTGCAGCTGCGAAATATGCAAACTATATGAATAGTCCTGAAGCACGTATATACAATGCTGAGGAATTTACAGAGATTATTGCTAATGAGTTAAGAGAAAATCAGAGAAAGCTAGTGGACCCTGATAATGCAGATGCGTTGAAGTTTATTGATGAGAGAATAGAAGATTTCAAGCGTCATATGTTAGGAGAAAACTATAATAAGGTAAATCACAAGAATTATTATTCTAATAATTACACCTGGCAGGCTGATAATGCAGAAGGACTATTTAGGATCTACGGTCGAGATGGAGAATTATTATCGACAATTGGGTATGCAGATTTACTGAATATAGATGAAGATGTGCTAATATCTGAATATGGATTCAACGATGAATTGTTTAGAACTTTGTCATATGTTCGTGAGGAATAAGGAGTTAATACATGGGTAACGTTTTATTAGTACTTGGTATAATTATATTAATAGCTGCAATAGTTTCTCCACTTAGTATTATTATTGGTGGTGTTATTGGTGCTGCAATGATAATCGCAGGAATTATACTACGTAAGAAAAACACTAATAGTAAAGGCTAGATATGAAAGAAGAAATAACTAGAATTGAAGGTTCTGATGGACCAACAGCTGTATTTATTGCTGGAAGAAATAATGGAACTATAACTATAAGACAAAGAATTCAGCGATTTATTAACCGTACTAGAAGAAAGCATATAGAGAATTATATAAAAGCTGAACCACATACGATTAATCAGGTATGTGAATATATAGTTGAAAAGTTAGGTTATGTAGAATTAAGTAAAGAAGATCCAAAATATCAGGAAGATTATCAGGAGATGAGAGCCTCTTTTCTCATACAATACGAACCGGAATTACTTGGTTCACTTGCACATATTGGAGACCTAACAGAACAAACAGAAGAAGCCATTAATTATTATCTTTCGCAGCTTAAACTACAACAGGAGGCAGCAAAGAAAGTACCCGTAGAGTTTTTTGATATTGATTTACACATATATACAAAAGAAAACGGCGATAATGAATCTCACATCATAGTAGAAAAGACTCGTAATTATATTGGTGGTGGAGCATCTGGAAATACAAAGATGGTGAGAAGACACAACCGTGAATTTAAGAAAGTATATAGATATTATGGTGTCTCGGATGAGGACATACAAAACAAGTCAGAGCGTTTTGAAGAAGTGGTAAGAATGCTTGCTCTGCCTATGAGATAGGAACCAGAATATATGAGAAAATTAGTTTTATTATTATGTTTTACGTATAATCCAATCACCATCTAAGATGATTGGATTATACGTGAAAGCGTGTGTAGCTATCCCTGCATTCTGCATATTCAAATCAGAAGTTGATGAAAGTGATGATGATATATGTAAGGTATATGGCAATTTCTGGATGTTTGTTTACGAAAAGGATGGAACAACTCTTGAATGTATCTCAGGAGCAGAGAACCCAGGAGTTATATATCTAAAAAAGAATGGAGATTCATATGTTGTAGATCATTTTGATCAGCCAGGTGAGGGCGCAAAATACGCAGAGGGAATCAAGAGATTTAGTAATGGAAATAAATCGCTGGAAGATCAATATTACGGTTCTACAAATGCTATGAAAGATCCTGTTTTGACTAAAAGAGCTTGGTATATAAAGAACTATGTTGAAATGTTTAGACTAAACATAGATTCATACCATGATTCAGATTGGGATAAGGTGTTGTTATCTGATTTTGAATTTAGTGGAAAAGAAGAATAGTATTCTCTAAATCATAGAATGATTCTCCGGATTGAGGATTGATTTCTACGGCGTAGAGTTGCTAATTATTATTACAATAAGTGGATTTTGACAATAAAAATGAGTATAATTAACTTGATAGGAGTTCAGCACATGGTAGGAGGTACCTCATGGCTAGTAACAATTCAATTGTAAAAAAAGAAATAAAAATAGATGATATGACTATAAAGGTCATTAAAAGAAATATACCAACTGTTAAGTTGGTTGAGCAAGGTGTTATTTCGGAGCAGGATGCAGAAATGGACAAGAGAGCTAGAGAGGCTGTGTCAATAGCAAAAAGGCAGGCAAAAGTTTGTAACAAGCCAATAGCAATGTATGATAAAGAAAAGAAAAAGCCATATTTAGTGACAGCATCAGGGAGAAAATAAATCTTGAAAGAAAAAGAATTAAAGCCATGCTTATTGGTTTTTGCGGGTCCTAATGGCTCTGGAAAAAGCACAATTAAATCGATGTTTGAAATAAAGGGAAAATATACAAATGCAGATGATGTGGTTGCATCGACAGGAATGGACAACTTAGAAGCTGCAAAGTTAGTTGATGAAATGCGTTATGAGTCAATTAGAAATAAGGAAGACTTTTCATTTGAAACAGTATTATCATCTGATTACAAAATGAATATTCTTAGGAAAGCAAAAGAAGAAGGATATTTTATTAAATGCGTATTTGTATTAACTGCCAATCCAGAGTTAAATGTGTATCGTGTTGAATCAAGAGTATCAAAGGGGGGACACGATGTTCCTGCTGATAAAATCATTGATAGGTATGCGAAATCCCTAGCTAATATTAAGGAACTCATAAGACTGTGTGATATTATGCATGTATATGATAATACCGATAAAGCAGTAAGAATTATAAGAAAACATAAAGATGATATATCAATTTTTCCTAATCCATTTTGGAATGAAGAAGATATTTTAGATTTGATGGTGTGATATAGAATAGCCGGCCGTAATGCTGGCTATTTTGATGTAAAAATAAAATAAAATTCACATTACGCTCACATTTTATGCAATGATATACAGTGTATAGAATATGTATATAAAAATGCTTGACAAATCATGTATAACTTGATGTATAATTTAATTGCATAGTTGAACCTAAAAGGGGGCTATATTTATGACACAAGTAAATTTACGCATTGAAGATAATATAAAAGCTGATGCCGAGTCTGCATTAAAAGAAATGGGATTAAATATGTCTACAGCTATAACAATGTTCTTGATTAAAGTAGGTAGAGAAAGACGTATACCATTTGAAATTACAGCGGATCCATTTTATAGTGCTGAGAATATTGCAGAGCTAGAACGACGTATTCAGGGTGTTAACAATGGTTCTACAGTATTAAAAGAACATAAACTCATAGAGGTTGACGATTAATGAAAATAGTATGGCAAATGAATACGATGAAAAAATATTATTATAACGGGCCGGATTTTCAAAGTTTAATGTATTCTGGTGTAGCTATATGCAGATGGGGATTTACGCGCCTAAATAGCCTCATAACACTATAACTAATCAATTAATTTGCACTATATGCTGCCTTTTGCGTTGTGAATAATAATTCACATCACAAAAGGCATTTTTATGCAAAATTTTATCATCAAAAATGTCAGAATCACTTGTGTCGGATAATGTTGTTATATTAAAATGAGAAGGATAGTAATTAAATCTGACACACTATTAAGGTAATATGAAGTTCAATTTATTTAAGGGAAAAGAATACGAGACTGTTGCCCAGTTCATCTTCAGAATCGTCGTAATATTCATTGCGGTGTTCTATTTTGCGAGCCTTAGAATGCTCCCTGCAGAGAACGACGAGAATTTTGAAGTTAATCTTGTGAAGAAATACGATTATAACGTTTCTAAGGATGACATCTTATATAAAGGTAATTTTGAAATCGTTAAGAAGGAAAATGTTACCGAACCGATAGAACTTCCGACAAAGGTTATGGTTCCTGCCGGCGAGAAGGTTTCAATTGTTACAACACTTCCTGATGACTATAACAACGACTATATAGTTATCAGGTCTTCTCAGGAAGATTTGACGATTTATATCGGCGGTATGGCGCGAGTTATTTATAATACCGAAAATACGCGTCCTGTCGGCTCTCAGACAACGAGTCGTTACGTATTTTGCAGAACATCCGAAAAAGACGCCGGGAAAGAGCTCAAGATTACCGTATCTTCGCCGTCGCCTGAATACTCGTGCAAATTGAACGAAGTATATACGGGTGACAGATTTATAATATGGCGATATTTATTTAAGAACTGTGAAGGCAACTTTATTATCGGAATAGTTGGAATCGGAATCGGACTTTTTGTTGTTGTAATCGGAATCTGTGTCGCAGTAATAATGGGGTTAAGGACCGGTCTTGAAAACGCGGGCTGGTGTATTTTTCTTGCAGGCGTATGGGTGTTAAGCGAGACAAATGTGCGTCAGCTCCTTTCGTCGAATTCCTCATCGTTATCCAATATATGCTTTATTGTAATAATGCTTGGAGCGATTCCGCTTCTGTTATATTTGGACAATTTACAGAGAAAACGCTACACGGCTATTTACAAGCCTCTTGTATTTGGAGCTTTCCTTAATGTAATTGCTCAATTTGCATTACAGCTACTTGATGTATACGATTTCCTTGATATGTTGTACGTATCGCATATCGTCCTTTTTATCTCAATAATTGCTGGCATTACGTTAATAGCAATCGACATTAAAAAGGGATACGCGAAAGAATACAAGAGCATGGTAATAGGAAGCGTTACAATGCTTGTATGTCTGTTCATTGAAGCCGTGTCAGCATATTTTGTCGCTAAGGTGTCGGGTGTATTTATGATATTTGGAATTGTCGTATTTACGTTCAGTTCGTTTTTTGACACTATACAGCGTTACAAGGATTATGAGCGTAAGAGGCAGGAAGACAGAGTTCGCGCGCAGAAGGAACATTCTGATAAGATGACAATGCAGATGATTAAGACATTGTCAGATACTCTTGAAGCAAAAGACGAGTATACAAAAGGTCACTCATACCGGGTTGCTGAGTACTCCGTCCTCATTGCAAAGAAGCTTGGCCTCTCAGAAAAAGAGATATCCAAAATCCATTACGCCGCTTCACTGCATGATATAGGTAAGATTGGTGTTGCGGATACAATTCTTAATAAACCGGGCAAGCTTACCAATGAAGAATACAGTATAATCAAGACTCACCCTGTAATCGGTGCCGACATTATTAAGGGCGTCGAGCTTATCGCTTACACCGAGGATGTTGCAAGATATCATCATGAGAGATATGACGGCAAAGGATATCCTTGCGGACTTAAGGGAGAGGAAATTCCGTTCTATGCTCGAATTGTTGCTGTGGCCGATTCGTATGATGCAATGAATTCTAAGCGTATATATAGGAAGAGTCTTTCTAAGGAAATTATCCGTTCTGAGATAGAAAAAAATAAAGGTCTTCAGTTCGACCCTCAGATTGCAGATACATTCCTTGAATTATTCGATTCCGGCGAGCTTGAACTTAATGAGAATGGTGCAAATTCTCCTGAATTAAACGGTAATATCGATAATACAAATGTTTCAGATGCAGAGCAGATGATTTCTGCTGTAATGAATACAATAAGGACAAACGTCGAAGGAACCAGCCATGATTTTCTTACAGGATTAATGTTAAGAAATAAAGGTGAAACCGAAATCTGTAAGAAGATGGTTGAAACAACCGGTGTACTTTTATTCTTTGACATGGATAATCTTAAGACTGTTAATGACCTTTACGGACATAAGGTCGGCGATATGGCTCTTCGCTCACTTGGCGAGTTTATAGGAAGCGCATCAGAAAGACTGACATCATTCAGAGCAGGTGGCGATGAATTTGTAGCATATTACGAAAGCGCAACAAAGGATGAAGCAACTAAGCTTGTTGAGCAGATAATTTCACAGTATTCGAAAAAGCAGGCTGATAATACGATGATCAGCTGTACATCATTATCTGTCGGAATGTATATTACAACGGTGGGCGATTCATTAGAAGATGCAATGAATAAGGCCGACAAGGCATTATATCATGTTAAGAAGAGCGGTAAGAACGGATACGCCTTCTATAATGATACAGAAGGAAGAATATTTGAGAGTGAAACTCATGTAGATCTTGATAACCTCATTACTTCCATTAAGACATCCGGAACATATACGGGATCTCTTAATATGGAATACAGAGAGTTCACTAAGATTTATGAATATATTGTAAAGATGTGCAAAAGATATGAGCATACATGTAATATCGTTCTCATTACTCTTGATACAGGAAAAGAAAACACAACTATCGATGAAATTGAAAAGGCAATGGAGTGTATGGGCATTGCCATAAAGGAAAATATCAGAAATGTTGATGTATGTACGAGGTACAGCTCAGTTCAGTATTTAACTATTCTTCTTGAAGCAGGTGCTGAGAACATTGACATGGTTATGCAGAGAGTATTTGCAAGATATTATAAGATCTGTGAGCACAATAAGTGCACACCATCGTACCAGGTAGGTAATATGCGCTAAGTTGGCGCATATTACCTTTTTTATTCCGAAAACGTTATAGTTTCGCATCTCATTGTAACATGTGCACAAATCCTCGTTTATCCAAATTGGTATGTTTTTACAAAAGTGAGAAAAACACTTGACTGGAAACGTTTCCGAAGGTATTATAATGACATATTCGGAAACGTTACCGATACCGTTACCGAAATCGATTCCAAAATCGAAACGGCAGAAGTAATATGATTTCCAAGGAGAACTCAGAGGGTTATGATTTAACAAAGTATAAAGGAGAGAAAAGATGAAAAAGAAATTACTTAGTGCACTTCTTTCAGCAGCAATGGTTGCATCATTACTTATCGGATGCGGCGCTAAAGAAGCAGAGGCTCCGGCAGCAGAAGCTCCGGCAGCAGAAGAGACAGTAGAGGAAGAAGCCACAGAAGAAACAACAGAAGAAGCAACAGAAGAAGTTGCAGCAGGCGAAGGACAGGTTTACTACTTAAACTTCAAGCCAGAGCAGGATGAGCAGTGGCAGGCACTTGCTAAGAGCTACACAGAGCAGACAGGTGTTCCTGTAACAGTAGTTACAGCAGCAAGCGGAACATATGAAGAGACACTTACAGCAGAAATCGCAAAGGACGAAGCTCCTACATTATTCCAGGTTAACGGTCCTGTAGGTTTAGCTAACTGGTCAGATTACTGCTACGATTTAACAGGTTCAGAAATCCTTTCAAACTTAACATCAGATTCATTCGCACTTAAGAATGGTGATGAAGTTGCAGGTATTGCATACGTTATCGAGTCTTATGGTATCATCACAAACGTTGAGCTTCTTGAAAAGGCTGGATACACAACAGACGACATCAAGTCATTTGAAGATCTTAAGAAGGTTGCAGAAGACATTACAGCTCGTTCTTCAGAGCTTGGCTTCTCAGCATTCACATCAACAGGTATGGATGGATCATCAGACTGGAGATTCAAGACACACCTTGCTAACCTTCCTATTTACTTCGAGTATCAGGAGGATGGCATTTCAGATACAAAGGCTATCAAGGGAACATACCTTGACAACTACAAGCAGATTTTCGACCTTTACATCAACAACTCAACATGCTCACCAAAGGAGCTTGCTACTAAGACAGGTGATGACGCTGAGAACGAGTTTGCAGAAGGTAAGGCAGTATTCTTCCAGAACGGTTCATGGGAGTACGGTAACCTTATAGGTAAGGGTATGACAGACGACCAGCTTAAGATGATTCCTATCTACATTGGTGTAGGCGATGAAGCTAATCAGGGCCTTTGCACAGGTACAGAGAACTTCTGGTGTGTAAATAACGAAGCTTCAGAAGAAGACATCGAAGCAACACTTACATTCATCAACTGGTGTGTATCTTCAGATGAAGGAACACAGGCTATGGCAGACATGGGATTCACAATTCCTTTCAAGAATGCTAAGGAGAACCCTAACGTATTCGTACAGCAGGATGCAGCTTACACAGCTGAGGGTAAGGTACCTGTTTCATGGAACTTCACAACAATGCCTTCAGAAGAGTGGAAGAACGGTGTAGGTTCAGCTCTTACAGCATACGCAGCAGGCACAGGTGACTGGGATGCAGTAGTTACAGCATTCGTAGACGGATGGGCTTCAGAAAAGGCACTTGCTGAATAATTAACAATACAATTAATACAAGTAAAATGTTATAATAGAGGGCGGTAGAGATGCCGCCCTTTAATAATAAAAACGCACATATCACATTGATGGCAATTTGTAATGAAAGTATTGATTTAAGGAGAAAAGAAATGGAAAAAGCGGTGAAAAAATATTGGCCAATTTTTGTCTTGCCAACTGTAGCGGCGTTTGCAATAGGGTTTATCTATCCATTTATACAAGGTGTATATTTGTCATTCTGCAAATTTTCAACCATTAAAAAGGCAAAATTTGTTGGTCTAGCAAATTATCAATACGCTTTGACTGATGAATCTTTTTACCATTCATTCGGATATACACTTGCCTTCGCCGTTGTGTCGGTAGTACTTATCAATGTAATTGCATTCATGCTTGCACTTGCACTTACATCTAAGATTAAAGGAAAAGATATATACAGAACAGTATTCTTTATGCCTAACCTTATCGGTGGTATCGTTCTTGGTTACATTTGGAAAACATTACTTGATTGTTTCTTATCATTAATCGGACAGCCACTCCTGGCACTCAATGAGACATGGGGATTTGTCGGACTTGTAATTCTTATGTGCTGGCAGCAGATAGGTTATATGATGATTATTTACATCGCAGGACTTCAGGCAATTGATACAGCCT
This sequence comes from Lachnospiraceae bacterium, assembly GCA_004552595.1. GTDB lineage: Bacteria > Bacillota > Clostridia > Lachnospirales > Lachnospiraceae > UBA2868. The sequence continues at coordinate 23,522 of SFNX01000008.1, forward strand.
ATCTTGAAGCAGCGATGATTGACGGAGCTACAAAGCTTCAGACATTATTCAGAGTTAAAATTCCAAACGTAATGAGCTCCATTACAATCTGTTTATTCTTAACACTTACAAACGGATTTAAGCTCTTTGACCAGAACTTAGCTCTTACAGGCGGTGAACCTGCTCATAAGTCAGAGATGCTTGCTCTTAACATTTATGATACGTTTTATGCAAGATCAGGAAAGCAGTGGAAGGGATACGGACAGGCAAAGGCAGTAATCTTCTGTATTCTTGTAATTGTAATTTCTCTTATCCAGCTTAGAGCAACTAAATCAAAGGAGGTACAGGCATAATGGAAGAAAAACAGACAGTAGGAAAAATTATCCTTTCAGTTGTTATCGGAATAATTTCAATATTATGGATTTATCCTGTATTCATGATTTTAATCAATGCCCTTAAGGTGGAAAGAGCTATTTCTACTACAAGTATTTTCAAGCTTCCGACAAAAGAAACATTTAACGGAATTCAAAACTTTGTTACAGCACTTACTTCGCAGGGTTTTGCACAGGCATTTGGATACAGCTTAATTATTACATTATCATCACTTGTACTTATTCTTTTATGCTGCAGCATGTGTGCATGGTATATAACAAGAGTAAACAGTATTTTATCAAAAGTAGTTTATTACTTATTCGTATTTTCAATGGTTGTACCATTCCAGATGCTTATGTTCACATTGTCATCAACAGCTGACAGACTTGATCTTGATAATCCTTATAAGATCTGCATAATCTATCTTGGATTTGGTGCCGGACTTGCAGTATTCATGTTTACAGGATTCATGAAGACTATTCCTGTTGAGCTTGAAGAAGCTGCTATGATTGACGGATGTAACCCAATAAGAACATTTTTCAACATTGATCTTCCTGTACTTAAGCCAACTCTTATTTCAGTAGCAATACTTGAGGCAATGTGGCTTTGGAATGACTATCTGCTTCCATACTTAGTACTCGACAGAAAGAAATATACAACTATTCCTATTCTTATCCAGTACTTCAAGGGAAGCTACGGAAGCGTACAGATGGGACCAATGATGGCTTGTATTCTTATGACTATTTTACCTGTTATCATTTTATACCTTGCTGCACAGAAGTACATTATCGAAGGTGTTGTTGCAGGAGCAGTTAAGGGATAATCTGAGAATAGACGGAGAAGAAGATGAGAAGTTCAGGAATATTACTCCCGGTTGCATCACTTCCGGGCAGGTATGGTATTGGCTCTTTTTCAAAAGAAGCATACAAATTTATCGACTTTCTGAAAGCATCGGGTCAGAAATATTGGCAGATTCTTCCACTTGGACCGACAGGTTATGGAGATTCACCTTACCAGTCATTTTCTACCTTTGCAGGCAATCCTTATTTCATAGATCTTGATACACTTATTGAAGAAGGATTACTTAAGAAATCAGAAGTAAACAAATTCGACTTTGGCGATAATTCTTCATATATTGATTATGAAAAAATATGGCTTTCAAGATTCAAGGTGTTAAAGATTGCGTATGACAGAAGTGATATTGCAAAGAACACTAAATATAAAAAGTTTATTAAAGAAAATGCCTTCTGGTTAGACGACTATGCACTTTATATGGCAGTCAAAAACTCTTTTGGCGGTGTTTCATTCATCGAATGGGATGAAGACATCAGAAGAAGAAAGCCTGAGGCAATCAAAAAATATACAAAGGAACTTAGTTACGAAATCGGATTTTACAAGTTCCAGCAGTTCAAATTTAACGAGCAGTGGAACAAGCTCAAGGCATATGCAAATAAAAACGGAATAAAGATTATTGGAGATATTCCGATTTATGTCGCATTTGACAGTGCTGACACATGGGCTAATCCGGAGCTTTTCAAATTTGACAGGAACGGACTTCCGACAGGTGTTGCAGGATGTCCTCCGGATGGTTTTTCAGCAACCGGTCAGTTATGGGGTAATCCTTTATATAACTGGAAGTATCATAAAGAAACCGGCTATGCATGGTGGATAGAGAGAATCAGAAACTGCTATAAGCTCTATGATGTAATCAGAATCGATCATTTCAGAGGATTTGACGAGTACTATAACATTCCTTACGGTGATAAAACAGCCGAATTCGGAAAGTGGGAAAAGGGTCCGGGAATATCACTCTTTAAGACTCTAAAAAAAGAGCTTGGTGAGATAGATATCATTGCAGAAGACTTAGGTTTCCTCACAGATTCTGTTCTTAAGCTTGTAAAAGACACCGGATATCCGGGTATGAAAGTTTTACAGTTTGCCTTTGATTCAAGAGAGGACAGTGATTATCTTCCTCATAATTACACATCGAACTGTGTAGTTTATACAGGAACTCATGATAATGATACAATTCATGGATGGTATTCTGACCTAAGTAAAAAAGACAGAGCATTTGCAGATGAATATCTTAATAATGCCGGTGAAGATAATGATAAGCTCCATTGGGATTATATAAGACTAGCGATGAGCTCGGTTGCCAAACTTTGCGTAATACCTATTCAGGACTACTTAGGACTTTCAAAAGAGGCAAGAATCAATACACCATCAACACTTGGCAATAACTGGAAGTGGAGATTGTCTGATAAGGCACTTACAAAAGCACTTTCAAAAGAAATTAAAAAGGTTACAAAAGTTTATGCAAGACTATAAACCTTTGTATAGGCGATTAAAATGAGTAATCAGATAACGATAAAGGATATAGCAAAAATGTGCGGATGCGGTGTCAGCACCGTATCCAGAGCACTTAACAATCATCCTGACATCAACGAAGAAACAAGAAATAAAATAATGAGTGTTGTGAGTGAGTACAACTTTGTTCCTAACAACAGTGCAAGGAATATAAGAATCTCCGATTCGAAAACAATTGCTATTCTAATTAAAGGTATTTCAAACCCTTTCTTCATGAAAATGATTAGAGTAATGGAAAAAGAAATACAGAAGAGAAAGTATTCGCTTATAATTCAACACGTTGAATACAATCAGGATGAGGTCGATGCTGCTATCGAACTCGAAAAAGAAAAGAGACTTAAAGGAATTATATTCCTTGGAGGATATTTTAATCACACAAAGGAAAAACTTGATGCAATAAAAGTACCATTCGTAATCAGTACGGTAAATATGTCTGAAGAGTACACGGGTAACTATTCATCAGTAGCTGTAGATGACGTTGAAGAAAGCAGCAAAATGGTAAATTACCTGTGTAAGCTGGGACATAAAAGAATCCTTCTCATATGCGCATATGAAGACGATGAAAGTATCGGTATGTTAAGAAAGGAAGGATATAAAAGAGCGTTAATCAATAACGGCATAGAAATAGATGAATCATTAATCGTACCAATGAGCTGTGATGCAGATGCATATTCAATGAATGCAGGATACTTATCAATGCAGAAGTCTATAGAAAAGGGTCTTGAATTCAGCGCAGTGTTCGGTATTTCTGATGCAATAGCAATTGGTGCAATGAGAGCACTTGCTGATGCGGGAATTAAGATTCCTGATGAGGTGTCAGTTGTAGGATTTGACGGAATTGATAATGCAAATTATTATATACCTCGTCTAACGACGATAAGACAGCCTATTGAAGAGATGGCCAAAGAGTCGATCAACCTTATTTTCAAATATATCGATGGAGAAAAGGACTGTCATAAGCCAATGCGTATGCTTTTTGAAGGTCAGCTTATCGAAGGCGAATCAGCAAAAAGTTACAATAATTAACACAATTTAAAAAAATTTATTTAATTACGGTAATGATTATATTAAAATAAGGACTGAGAGGTCCTAATATGAATTACTACTGGTTGTCATCGCTAATCGCATTGATGCTTGCTTCGATGGGTACGATAGCACTTGTATACGGAGCAAAAACATACATTCAAAATAGAGAATCAAAAACTGATGCACAGATGCTGTTAGTATGTATCTGTGTTTTCGGTTGGGATTTCGGATATGCGTGGATGAGTTTGTGCCACAACAGTGATTTTGCGTATATTCCAAGAGCCATTGCACTTCTTGCAATATATTTCTATATGGTTTTCATAATAGGATATGTTGCTTCAATCGTAAATTACCCTACTAAAAAGCAATTATATTTTCTGTTACCTTTATCAATACTTGGTATCATTTCGTGGACGCAAATTATCAGAAAGGGTGTCGTTACATTTGTTGAGACGCCTTGGGGATACTGGTATTACAGCAAAATGTCATACGCAAGAATGCTGCAGGTAATTTGTGTATTAATCGGATTAATTGATTATTATTATATTCTTTATGTAGGATTTAAAAAGGCCAAGTCAAAGCGTGAGAAATACGTATTAAAGAAATTCGGACTATTTGGACCGATTCTTTTGACAGGATATACATTTGACACGTTGATTCCAACTGTTTTTAATATACCTGCCATTCCGGGAAGTGGTATAGCCGCTTTTATTGCATCGATGATTCTTTTCTATGTTGCAACAATTAACAGACTTCAGGGCCTTTCTGTAGAGAACGTATCGCAGTATGTATTTAGCGACGTCAGAGTACCTGTAATCATTACGGATGTTGATAATAAAGTCGTTATGTGTAACAGCTTTACTCACGAATTCTTAAATGTTGACAAGGTTGATATTATCGGCAAAGATATTTCGCATTACTTAGAGGCAAGTGAAGATGATTCATACTTTGTAAAGAGCAGTAATGCAAAGGCAGGAAAAGGAAGCCTTAAAATCAGGAAAGAGTGCGTTCCTGAGAGCACGGACATTATCGACAAATTTGGCGAAAAGCTTTACACAATTTATTTTTTAAGAGATATTACCGAAGAGCGTAAGGCGTTTAAGCTTATGCAAAAGAGCAAGGATGAAGCGGAAAAAGCAAACCGTGCAAAGAGTGACTTCCTCGCTAACATGAGCCATGAAATCAGAACACCTATGAATGCAATTATCGGAATGAGTCAGATTATCCTTGATAACAACGATACCTCAGAAAGCGTTGCAACACAGGTTAATGAAATAAAGATTGCCGGAACAAATCTGTTGGGAATTATTAATGACATACTTGATATGTCAAAGATTGAAGCCGGAAGAATAGAGCTTATCAAAGACGATTATGAGCTTCCGATACTTATTCACGAGATCAGTTCGGTAATAAGCGCAAGACTAATTCAGAGTAATATTTCTTTCGTACTTGATGTTGATCAGACGTTACCTAGGTTTCTTATCGGTGATGTAGGCAGAATACGTCAGATTCTTATGAACGTACTCGGCAATGCAATTAAGTACACAAACGAAGGAAGTATTACATTAAAGGTCGGTTGGAATCATTATGAGGATGCACCTGACATTACGTTTGATGTATCTGATACCGGTATCGGAATCAAGCCTGAAGATATAGATATGATCTTTGGAAAGTACAATCAGGCTGACAAAAAGAAAAATAAAAAAATTCAGGGTACGGGACTTGGTCTTGCAATAAGCCGGAATCTTGCGATACTTATGGGCGGTATGATTACCGTGGACAGTGAATACGGAAAAGGAAGCACATTCCATATAGTAATATGTCAGGATAATTCTAAGGGATATATTCCGATAGGCGAGAAGACAGCGAAAGAGCTTCAGAGTAAAACTTTCGTAATTCCGATTAAGAATGAAGTAACTATCACAGAAAAGCCTGATATGAAAGTTCTTGTTGTTGATGACAGTAAGGTCAATATTTTAGTTGCAACAGGACTTCTGAAACGATATAAAATGCATATTGATACTGCATTAAGCGGAATGGAAGCAATAGAAATGGTTAAGGAGAATGACTATGATATTGTATTCATGGACCACATGATGCCTGAAATGGACGGCGTTGAGACTATGTTAAAAATACGAGAGCTTGGCGTCAAATATGTCGACCTTCCTATAGTTGCATTAACTGCGAACGCAATTCGTGAATCAAGGGATGCACTGATTTCGCAAGGATTCCAGGATTTCCTTGCAAAGCCTATTAATCTTAGGGAGCTTGACAGAGTAATTAATCAGTGGGGAATAAAATAAGCCGGTTTGCCCCGGCTTATTTTATTGAAAGAAATGCAATAAGCGTTCCCCGCTTAAGGCCTGAATTTCTGTGTGAGAACAGAGTATTCGGATTGCATTTTGTACAAAGGTTAGGAAGCATAATGTTTTCTTCCTTAACACCTGCTTCAAGAAGCACGATTTTATTAGCTTCCCAAAGGTTAAAGCTGTACTTAATATCATTCTTTTTAGTATAAATCCTGCTGTAGTCAGATTCTTTAAAACCTTTTCTTGCCTCGATAATCATATCTTCTTCAACTTCAAAGCATTCAGGGCATATTGAAGGACATATTGTTACATAAAGGTCTTTTGGATTGGTGCCATAGCTTTCGCTCATAAGTGTAATTGCATTCTGACTTATTCTTCCAACAGTACCTCTCCAGCCTGAGTGACAAAGACCTATTGCTTTATTAACGGGGTCGACAATTTGAATAAGAGAACAGTCTGCACTGAACGCAAATAATGTTGCTCCTTTGACATTTGTAACAACACCGTCAACACCCTGAAAGTCGCAACCCTTTTCTGAAATGCTTCTATACTTGTGGTCTTTAGATAGCTTCACAACTGTATTGCTATGCACCTGCTTAGTAGTAACTATTTTATCAATGTCGATACCACAAGCCTCGCAAAATATCTTATAGTTCTCATACACGTTGTTCGTATCATCATAGTCGTTATATGCAAAATTCATAGTGCTGCATACACCCGTACTGACGCCGCCAAGACGCGTGGATACGCCGTTATTAAGCCAGGTAAAGTCATCAAATATAGGAGATGTAAGATATACTACTTCTCCCTTTTTTATAACATTTAACCGCTTATCATCAGAATACCATTTAAAGTCATACTTCATAATTTAATCCGTTTATAATATTAGTTTTTAATAAATAGTAAATATGATACAATATAAAGGTTATATAAATTGAATTATACCATATATAGACAGGAGAAATGTGTAAATGAGTATAAAAATTAAAAAGGGGATTTTAGCGGTAATAATATTTCTTACAGCATTTATATATTCAGAAGATGTATATGCTGTTGATTACGAAACGGCGTTACAACTTCAGCAGATTGCAAACGAAAATTACTATGCCGTGCTTAATCAGCAGCAGGCAGCAGCAAATGCAGCACAGGCAGCGCTTCAGGCTCAGCAAAATGCAGCACAGGCGGCGCTTAAAGCTCAGCAAAACGCAGCACAGGCAGCGCTTCAGGCTCAGCAAAATGCAGCACAGGCAGCACTTAAAGCACAGCAAAGCGCAATGGAAGCAGCACTTAAGGCTCAGCAAAGTGCAACGGAAGCTGCAACTGCAATACAGCTTGCAAGCCTTACAACTCCTCAGGTTGATGTAGTGTGTGACACTAACTGTTCTGAACAGAATGCTATGCTTTATGGAAAGTTTTATCCTGACTTTGTACTTGTTGATTTAAGCGAACAGAGAGCAATTTTTTATAAAAACGGAATGAGAGTACTTGCTGATAACTGTGTAACGGGAGATGCTAAAAAAGGCTATCACACAACTGTCGGCATTCATCAGATAACATTTAAGGATACGAACAGAACACTTAAAGGTTCATACGGAGAGGCATTTGTAAAATACTGGATGAGATTTACTGCCGGCGGACAGGGACTTCACGATGCAGGCTGGAGAAGAAACTTCGGAAGCCAGATATATGTATCAAACGGTTCACACGGCTGTGTTAATCTTCCACGTGAAACAGCAGCTACAATTTTTGCCAATTCATATGTCGGAATGCCTGTAATTGTTGAGAATTAAAATCAGGTATAAACTATTCTGTAAATGCGCCGATATATAGAATAAGAAGCAGTATCTGTTCTTTAAGAAAGGATTCTTTGGAAGGATATTAAAAGCGCGTTATGTAAGAAAGGATGGAACCTAAAATGGACTTGAATTTTATTAGTGCCGTTACAGCGGCAACATCAGCATATGAGCCGGTTGAGACAAAATCCTCATCTGCCGAATCAGAAAAGAAGACAGCGACTAAATCAGAGACTAAATCCGAATCTAAAACTGAAGTAAAAGACGAAGGTGCGGTATTTGAAAAATCACAGGGCGTTGAGAAAAAGGCTACATACTCGATAAATAAAATGAGTGCGGAAGAGAGAGCCGCATTTGTGCAGCAGCTTAAGGATGATCAGGCTGCACAGAAGCAGAGCTTCATAGATATGGTAACTCAGATGTTCAGAGGTCAGGGTAAAGCAATTGCCACAGCAAACGCCTCAGATGATAATTCACTCTGGAGAATGCTTGCAAGCGGAAACTTTACGGTAGATGCGAACACTAAAGCACAGGCTCAGAAGGATATAGCTGAAGACGGATACTGGGGAGTAACTCAGACATCACAGAGATTGTTTGATTTTGCAAGTGCACTTGCAGGAGATGACGTCGACAAAATGAAAGAAATGCAGAAAGCAATGGAAAAGGGATTTAAGAAAGCAACAGGAGCATGGGGCAAAGATCTTCCTGAAATTTCATCAAAGACATTGGATGCTGCCAACAAATTATTCGAAGATTATTACAAATCTAAAGAATCGGAAAAGGTTGAAGAACAGGTATAAAATAACGGAATATAAATTGTAACACCCGGGGTTATCCCCGGGTGTTATTTTTCGGAGTTGATGGGATTCGAACCCATGTGCCCGTGAAGGCTAACGCATTTCGAGTGCGCCCCGTTATGACCACTTCGATACAACTCCACATTGTATAATATGACTTTTGAGATTATAATACAATGAGGTGACAATAGTCAATCTGGATAAGGAAAAGCATAATTTAGAAAGGGTATTATTTATGAAGAGAGTAGGATTTCTTACAAGTGGCGGAGACTGCCAGGCGCTTAATGCGGCAATGAGAGGTGTTGCTAAGGCACTTATTAATACTTTAGGACCTGATGGAGTTGAACTTTATGGTTTCCTAGACGGATATAAGGGACTTATTTACAGTAATTATAAGCAGCTTACAGCTAAAGATTTTTCCGGAATACTGACTCTTGGAGGAACAATACTTGGTTCTTCCCGTACTCCGTTTAAGACAATTAAAGACCCTGATGAGAATGGTGTTGATAAAGTGGCTGCTATGAAGCAGAATTACTACAAGCTTAACCTTGACTGCCTCGTAATTCTTGGTGGAAATGGTACTCATAAGACAGCTAATTTATTAAGAGAAGAAGGATTAAATATCATTACTCTTCCTAAGACAATTGATAATGATCTGTGGGGAACAGATATGACATTCGGATTCCAGTCTGCAGTTAATATTGCATCTGATGTTATCGACTGCATTCATACAACAGCTTCTTCACACAGTCGTGTATTCATAGTAGAAGTAATGGGACATAAGGTTGGATGGCTTACACTTAACGCCGGAATTTCAGGCGGAGCAGATATCATCCTTATCCCTGAGATTCCATACGACATTGATAAGGTAGTTGAAGCAATCAACGAGAGAACACGCCGTGGAAGCAAGTTTACTATTCTTGCAGTAGCAGAAGGTGCTATCTCAAAGGAAGATGCAGCACTCTCTAAGAAAGAATACAAGGCTAAAATGGCAAATTATAAATACCCTTCTGTATCATATGAGGTTGCAGAACAGATTAGGGAGAAGACAGGAATCGAAGTAAGAGTTACGGTTCCGGGTCATATGCAAAGAGGCGGAGCACCTTGTCCTTACGACAGAGTATTTGCTTCACGTTTGGGAACAAAGGCTGCCGAGCTTATTTTACAGGGTGATTACGGATATATGGTAGGTATTAAGAACAGAGAACTCGTTAAGGTTCCGCTTGAAGATGTTGCCGGAAAGCTTAAAGAAGTATCACCTGATGCACCGATTATTCACGAAGCTAAAATGCTTGGAATCTCATTCGGAGCATAGTTAATTTGAGGTAAGTAATGGCATATACAGCTTTATACCGCAAATGGCGTCCTAATGTTTTTGACGATGTAAAAGGACAGGACCATGTGGTAACAACGCTTAAAAACCAAATAATAGCAGACAGAATCGGACACGCATATTTATTTTGCGGAACGCGTGGTACAGGTAAGACTACAATTGCCAAAATATTTGCAAAGGCTGTCAACTGCGAAAACCCGGTTAACGGAAGTCCCTGTTGCAAGTGTGCGATGTGCAAAAGCATCTCAGAAAACAGAAGCATGAATGTAATTGAAATCGATGCTGCGTCAAACAACGGTATCGATAATATAAGGCAGATACGAGAAGACGTTAAGCACTCACCGATTGAAGGTAAATACACTGTATATATTATCGATGAGGTTCACGCTCTTTCGGATGATGCGTTTAACGCATTGCTTAAGACACTTGAGGAGCCGCCTTCATATATCATTTTCATTCTTGCAACAACCGAAGTACACAGCATTCTGCCTACAATTGTCTCCCGTTGTCAGCGTTTTGACTTTAAGAGAATAAGTGTTGAGACAATAACCGCAAGACTTACTGAATTAGCAGAGCTTGAAGGAATTAAAGCTCCTGAAAAGGCACTTAAATATATAGCTAAAGCGGCAGACGGCGGTATGCGAGACGCTCTTTCAATGCTTGATAAATGTGTATCTTATTATTACGGGCAGGAGCTTACATATGATAAAGTACTAGAGGCACTTGGGGCTGTTGATACGGAAATCTTCTCGGACCTTTTTAGGAATGTCTTTTTCGGAAATGTTAAGGCAGCAATCAAGATAGTCGAACAGGTCGTGTTCGAAGGACGTGAATTAAGCCAGTTTGTGAATGACTTCACGTGGTATCTGCGTAATCTTATGCTTGTTAAGACATCAGATAACGACATTGAAGAAGTGCTTGATGTTACTACGGAGAGCTTTGCAAAGATGCGACGTGAGTCTGACGCTGTCGAATTAGATGTAATTATGAGATACATTCGCGTATTCTCAGAGCTTTCGGGCAGTATCAAATTTGCTTCACAAAAGCGTATTATGCTTGAAATGGCAATAATAAAGCTGTGCAAGCCTTCAATGGAAAACGACACAGAGTCTTTGTCTGACAGAATACGTCAGATTGAGGAAAAGCTTGAAAACGGTGTTTTTGCAGTAAGGAATGACACTGCTACCAATGTTGATAGCGATACGGATAAGCAGGTTGAGAAAAAGCCTGTTAAAAAGGAAAAGGCAGAGCTTCCAAAAGCATTATCAGATGATGTGAAGAAAGTACCTTCACTCTGGCATAAGATAGTCCCTAAGCTTAAGGATGATTTTGCAAGAAGCATGTTTTCTCAGGTAAATTTCACTGCGACTAGAGATAATATG
>SFNX01000056.1 GCA_004552595.1 Lachnospiraceae bacterium
TAATGTCCGGATTTGGAAAAGATGGAGAGAAAGGTTTTGACGGGGCTGTCACCACGCTGATGATGCAGCTATATCTTTGCAATTCTGATTTTAGAAAACGCACGAATAAAAAGGGACAGGATTATGGCTGGAATGTAGCGTCATATTGTACTCCGGAGCATTTGTGGGGATATGATACAGTGACTGCTTCGTATAAGGAAGATCCTAAAGTTTCTTGGGAAAGAATTGTAGAGCATATGCATGAGTTTTATCCGATTGCTACTGATAAGCAGATAAGGAAGGAACTGAAATGAATATGAAAAAAGTGCGTAGGATATTTCAAATAATCACTTTCGTATCGCTGGTGATTGGAGCATCTTTTATGGATACAGAATGCACCCGGAGGACGTCGTGAAATACAATATAGGTTACATGGTATGCAGTTAGTTATAAGGAATAAAAATAATTTTCGAATAGATGAGAAAAATAATAATTAAAAAGAACGAATCCTACAAATTAAGATCAAGTGCTTTGGCATTGCTTGCACTGCTTGTTCTAATATTTCTTGCATCGCTATTTGGTAAATCATCTAAAGATCAATCAGGCGAAGCAACAGATATTAAGATTCCTGATTATTCCGGCGCTCCTTTTGTAATAATCAATAATAATATTCCGTTTTTTGATGAGAACGATTATGCTAAGGAAACGTTTGAATCATACAGTAAGCTTGATTCTCTTGGCAGATGTGGCGTCGCTTATGCAAATGTCAGCAGAGAATTGATGCCTACTGAAGAGAGGGGGAAAATCAGAGACATTAAGCCATCAGGATGGTGTCAGGCTAAGTATGAAGGGATTGTTGATTCGACTCCGCCATATTTATATAATCGCTGTCATCTGATCGCATATTGTCTGACTGCTGAGAATGCCAATGAACAAAATCTGATTACCGGAACTCATTACATGAATGTTGAGGGGATGCTTCCCTTTGAAGAAGAAGTGGCAAGATATCTTGACAGAAATGATAATCATGTGCTGTACAGAGTCACCCCGATATTTGAAGGAAATAATCTGGTAGCAAGCGGTGTACTTATGGAAGCATATTCCATAGAGGATAATGGATCAGGAATTTGTTTCTGCGTTTACTGTTACAATGTTCAGCCGGGTGTTACAATAGACTATAGGACGGGCAAAAACCGGAAAGAGGAGTAAAAGAACGGAAATGACAGGAGGAAACATTAGTATGAATGGAGCTGTATTATTGGGACTTATGGTCCCGTTTGTTGGAACTGCGCTTGGGGCTATGATGGTCGTATTTGTTAAAAGCGAGATGAATCATAATATGCAGAGGGCATTTACGGGTTTTGCGGCCGGAGTTATGGTCTCTGCTTCGTTTTTTAGTCTGCTGATTCCGGCAGTTTCTCAGGCGAGCGAGACAATGGGCAAGAAAGCGGTGATTCCAACGACAATAGGTTTTTGTTTTGGAATGTTGTTCCTTTTACTTATCGATACGATTACGCCGCATATGCATCTTAACGAATCAGTTGAGGGCCCAAAAAGTAATCTTAAGAAAAACACAATGCTTGTGCTTGCGGTTGTGATTCATAATATTCCGGAGGGAATGGCTGTAGGAGTATTGTATGCAAGCTGGATGCAGGGAAATAAGCTTGTATCATTTACGGCAGCACTTTCACTTGCAATAGGTATTGCAATCCAGAATTTTCCGGAAGGTGCAATTATTTCGATGCCGCTTTATGCGAACGGAATGAGTAAGTCAAAGGCATGCTTGCAGGGAATACTGTCAGGTATCGTGGAACCGATAGCAGGGTTTATTACTATTATTCTTGCATCATTTATCATTCCGCTTATGCCTGCTTTATTAAGCTTTGCAGCCGGTGCGATGATATATGTTGTTGTTGAAGAGCTTGTGCCGGATATGGCTGAAGGAGAGCATTCCAATATTGCAACGATTTGCTTTATGATTGGATTTGCAGCCATGATGGTACTTGATATAGCACTCGGCGGCTGATTATTAGGAGGTTGAAAATGTTAGTTACATTAAAGGAAATTCTTGAAATAGCAGAGGAGAAAAAGATTGCAATCGGTGCATTCAATGCTTCGGGACTTGAAGCAATTGAGGCTGAGCTTAAGGCGGCAGAAGAACTCAATCTTCCGATTATAATTCAGTTCGCGCAGTGCCACGAGCCATGGATTCCGCTTTCAACAATCGGCCCTATTATTATTGATATGGCTAAAAAAGCGTCTGTACCGGTATGTGCACATTTAGACCACGGCGAGACGCTTGAATATCTCGAGCAGGCTTTAAATATCGGATTTACCGGAATTATGTATGACGGTTCGACTCTTTCTTATGAAGAAAACATGAAGAATACTAAGAAAGCCGTTGAAATGGCAAGGAAGTTTGGAGCTTCAGTAGAAGCCGAGCTTGGCTCAATGGGTAAAAGAGAGTCGGGTTTAGGCGACAGCGGAGCAGGCGCAGAAGACGACACTAAGATTTACACTGACCCTGAACAGGCTGCAGCATTTGTTAATGATACGGGAATTGATGCACTTGCATGTTCGTTTGGAACAACACACGGAATTTATCTTAGCAAGCCACGTCTTGATTTTGACGTAGTTAAAAACGTCAGGGCAAAGTGCAACAACATACCTGTAGTTATGCATGGCGGCTCCGGCGTTTCAAAAGAAGATTATATAAAGGCTGTTGAAGCCGGCGTACGTAAAATCAACTACTTTACATATATGGATAAGGCGGGAGGACAGGGTGCTCTTGAATACATCAATTCATTAAAGGACGGTGAGCCTGTATTCTTCTCCTCAATATTTATGAGTGCAAGAGAAGCAATGAGTGAAAACGTTAAAGGTGCAATGAAAGTATTTGCAAGAATGGATTAATTTATGAAAATTGCGGGACTTGATATTGGGACAACAGGCTGTAAATGCACTGTTTTTGATGAAACGGGTTGTGAGCTTGACAAGGCATACTGTAACTATCCCATAAAACGAAAGACGGGAAGTCATGAAATCGACGCTAAGGCACTGCTTGAAAGCGTTTATTTGGTTATAGGTAAAATGAGCGCGCTCTATCCTGACATTGCCGGCATTGGAGTTACAAGCTTTGGCGAAACTTTTGTAATGCTTGATGAAAATGACGAGCCATTAGCACCTGCAATGCTCTACACAGATCCAAGAGGCGATAAGGAGTGCAGAGAATTAGTCGATAAGCTTGGTCTTAAGCACATCGCTGAAATAACGGGTGTCACAGCACATGAAATGTACGGCCTTCCTAAAATCATGTGGCAAAAGCGCAATAATCCTGACATCTTTAAGAGGGTTAAGCGCATCCTTCAGATGGAAGACTACGTAGTTTACTCACTTACAGGAAATGCGGTTATTGACTATTCCCTGGCGACTCGTTTTATGGCATTTGATATTTCAACTCTTGATTTCTCTGATGAGCTTTTATCAGCCGCCGGTATTGATAGATCATTATTTTCAAAGCCTGTCCCTACAGGAACTAACGCAGGTAAAATAAGACCTCAGGTCTCACAGGAGCTTGGCCTTAGTAAAGACTGTCAAATCATTGCGATAAGCCAGGACCAGGTTGCAGCAGCGATAGGCGCGGGTGCATTTTCACCGGATATAGCTGTTGACGGAGCAGGTACAGTCCAGTGCTTAACTCCGGTATTTGACGGGATTCCTGATATTGATAAGATGATGCCCGGAAAGTATGTCATCGTTCCGTATATCTTTAAGGATAAGTATGTGACCTACGCTTTTTCATATACAGGCGGTGCGCTGATTCAGTGGGCAACCGATTCACTTGCAAAGGACGAGAAATTTAAGGCTAAGGAGCAGGGCATCTTAGTAAATGAATATCTTGAAAACGAGTACAATTCGAAACGTATTGCGGATTTACTTGACACAGACGGCCCGTCGGGAATGCTTGTATTGCCGCATTTTGCAGGCGCTGCAACTCCGTATATGGATACAGGTTCTAAGGGTGCAATCGTAGGACTTACGCTTGATTCATCAGTCGCCGAGATTTATCGTGGCTGCATGGAGGGCGTATGCTATGAAATGTACATTAATTATAGAAATGTTGTCGCCGCAGGCGCCAAAATAAAAAGATTACACGCTACCGGCGGAGGTGCGCATTCCACTACCTGGATGCAAATGAAAGCTGACGTTTTAGGCGTGCCGATTAGTGCGCTTTCTACAGTCGATGCAGGAACCGTTGGCTCCGCAATGATGACAGGAATTGCGCTTTCATGCTTTTCTGATATTGAGGATGCCGCTAATCATATGATAAAGGTGAAGCAAATTTATGAGCCGCGAAAGCATTATCATACAGAGTACATGGAAGTGTTCTCGCGCTATGAAAATCTTTACAATGCACTTAGACCGCTTGTGTAGGGATTAATATAAAGAGATATAAGGGATGACGGATTTATGGAAATTGATATTTGTTTTCCTATTAAGAGTTTATGAAACAGGACACAATGGACAATATTTACATTCTTGATGAGCCTACAACAGGACTTCACGCAGCAGACATTGAAAAAGTCATATCAATACTCGAATCGATTGTAGATAAAGGTAATACCGTAATTATCATCGAGCATAATACAGATGTTATGAAGCTGGCGGATTACATTATTGATATCGGACCTGACGGTGGTACTAAGGGCGGCGAAGTAGTATTTATGGGTACGCCTAAGCAGATGATTGAAAGCGCAGACACAATCACTGCAAAATACCTGCGAAAAGAATAGATATAATAATAGGAGGGAAGAAAATGAGCTTTGAGCAGTTTGAATTTAGAACGATACTAAAAAGTGAGGCGGAACAGGCTGTCACAATTGAACATATCTGCTTTCCGCCAAATGAAGCATGTTCAAGACAGGCAATGCTTACAAGAATTGAGAACGCATCAGAACAGTTTCTTGTAGCAGTTGATAAGACGACAGGAAAGCTTGCAGGATTTATTAACGGATTATCTACATACGAAGATAAGTTTAGAGATGAGTTTTTCACTGATATAAGCTTATATGATCCTAAAGGAGAGAATGTAATGATTCTTGGGCTTGATGTATTGCCTGAATACAGAAACAGAGGGCTTGCACGAGAAATTGTCCGTAATTTCAGTATCATGGAAAAGGAGAAAGGTCGAAAAACGCTTATTCTGACATGCCTTGATGAAAAGGTTAAGATGTATGAGAAGCTTGGATTTAGTGATAAGGGAATGGCTGACTCAACATGGGGCGGTGAAGAATGGCATGAAATGACATATTCGCTGTAATTTGTAAATTAAATATTTTTTGTAAAGCTAGCTTGACATGGGTTATACCGGGTGGTATTATGATGTCAAGCTAGCTTTACATTTGTGGAGGTTTATATGAATAACAGAATAGAAGAAATCAGAAATGCCAAGGGTATTAAGCAGGAAGAGCTGTCTAAAATGCTTGGCGTCTCAAGACAGACAATCAGTTCGCTTGAAAACGGACGATATAATCCTTCTATCATACTGGCATTCAAAATAGCGAAGCTTTTTGATATGGCGATAGAAGAAATCTTTATTTACGAGGAGGAAGAATAAATGTATTACAACAAAAGAAAACTTATTATCAGCAGTATGTGGATAGTATTAGGTATTGTTTTTATCGTTTTGGATATTATGGGAATTGCTACTGATTCGGCATTCACGGCAATCGGTGCTGCATGGATTGTAGTAGGAGCACTTCAGATTTATAAAAATATCAAATACCATACAAATGAAGACTACAAGGAACAGATTGACATTGCATGCTCTGACGAGAGAAATAAATTTATAAGAATGAAGGCGTGGTCATATGCAGGATATATTTTCGTACTTGGTTCTGCAGTTGTAAGTATTGTTTTATTCTTATCGGGAATTACAGTATATGCTCAGATTCTTTCATACTGTATGTGCTCAATACTTGTTGTTTACTATATTGCGTACCTTTATCTTCAGAAGAAATGCTAGGAAAAGCAGAATATGTGTTACGGGCAATTGTTAATTTGCAGATTATTTTTAAATAGAGTACAATATTAAGCAAAAAGAAAGGATATTTTTTTATGGCTTGTTTTGTAATTCCTGCAACCGAGGCTATCATTACAACGGTTGCTGCTAAGATAATTGAAAAGAAAGAAATGGCAGCAGATAACTCAGAGCTTACAGTAGTAAACAAGGAACTGTTTTCTACAAAATTAAAGAGACTTAACAAAATGCTCTGGGGCGGTTCTGCACTCCTTGCATTTGAGCACTTATGGCATGGTGAGATTCAGCCGTTTTTCCCGTTCCTTACTGCGGCAGCTAATGAATCGGACGCAGTCAATATGCTTCATGAAATGTCTACTGTCGGAGTTACAATGGCTTTGCTTGTAACTATAGTATGGGGAATTTCTAATGTAGTTATTGCAAGAAATACTAAGGAGGAGAAGGCTTAATGACATTACTGCTTACATTAATTGCAGCCGTCGTTTCAACTCTTATATGGTATTTAAGCAAGAGAGCCCGCGCACTTAAAATAGTAACGCTTCTATACTTATACTGGGGAGCATCTCTTATGTGGCTTGTAGATGCGGTTTTTGAATATATAGAGTTAAGAGCTGCTTACTTTACACCATCAATGGAAGATATGATTAACGATTCATTCCTTGGATTATCGGTTGTTGTACTCGGGCTTATTATCTGGGTCATTGAGATTTTAATTAAGGATCCTGAGAACGTAATTAACAGAAAATAAATAAACATCCGCTCTGAATTAACAGGGCGGATGTTTTATTATGAGAAAAGCTTCTCTTTGTAAACGCCTTTTTTGATAAGTTCTTTAAAGCTTTCTACGACAAGTTCTTTATCTTCCTTATATGTAACTCCGAACCATTTATCGGGAGTTGCTAAAACCTTAACACTTACAATTCCTTTATGTAAAAGTTCGTCAATATATATTGGAAGAAGGTATTCGGCAGTTAATATATCATCCTTGTGCTTCTCAAAAAATTCAACAAAGCCTATTTCGAGAAGTTCAATAAACTTAGGAGTAAGTCCCCACATATTCATTGATACAAGTGACTCAACATCAATTGACTTTCCGTTAGCCATAGCTCCGTTATCAGTCTTAACTATATCCTTAGTCTCTAAGACATCGGTTAAGAACTGATTTGCATTCATTTTGCAGATACCTCTCGTGACGCCGCCGTTGTCAGAGAGTGTGTTTTTTAATATAAAGCCTGCCATGCAAAGCTCTGAATCAGCATGCGATGATATGAGATAATCATGTATTGAAACAAATGCTGCCTTGCCGTAGTAATCATCTGCATTTATTACTACAAAAGGCTCGTTAACTATTCCTTTAACTGATAATACCGCCTGGCCTGTGCCCCAAGGTTTAGTCCTGTCAGCAACTGCACTAATTCCGTCAGGTAAATCATCCTTTTCCTGGTATGCGTACTGAACGGTTACGTTCTTATCGGCACAGATTTTCTCGATACGGTTGCCGATTGCTTCATAAAATGCGTCTTTTATGTCATGTCTTATAATAAATACGACTTTATTAAATCCGGCCTCAATCGCATCGTGAATTGAATAATCCATAATGATTTCGCCATTCGGTCCAACCGGCTCAAGCTGCTTGATTCCACCGCCGAATCTTGATCCGATTCCGGCAGCCATTATCACAAGTGCTGTGTTCATATAAATCTCCGTTCCGCCATCTTTGGCTATAGTCAAAAACAGTAGTAGGCTAAATTATATCATGAATCAGTAAAGATAGCCAAGTTCTACGAGTTTTTTGTAAATCTGCTCACCTGCCAGCCTGTAAAAATCAGCGTTTCCGTGGTTTTCCTCTTCATCTGTTGAGTACCTTATCGAAACAGGAACATCACCTGCCGCGATAGCCTGATTATCAAGCTTAGTAGGAGTAATATTAAGCTCTGAAAGTGCTTCATTCACCATGTATGAACGAAGGTCAAGGTAATGCTCTCCAAAGTGATTTTTAAGGTTTTCGTTGACCTTGTCTACAAGCGGAATACGTCCGTGTCTTGAAGTAAGAGACACTACAACATAAGTGTCATTACCCTGGTATTCAATCATCTCATCAATCTGCTCAATAAGTGCAGGAATCTGGTCTTCAGTTTCAATGCCATTATTTGAACCTGCCCAGATAACTAAAATATCATCGTCTCTTTTATCAAGCATCGCATGAGTGAAAAGCTGCGTTCCTGCCGGTACTTTTACTTCCTCTCCCGGGGTAAGTCTTGTGAAGCAGCGCTCATCATCAACCATTGTGTAGGTACCTTCAATGCCGTTAAGCATTACGTTATTTATTCCTGCGTCCGCAAAAACAAGGAGCATTTCATATCCATATTTCCCGCTGCATTGCGCCCTGACAGGAGTAGTATCTGCAGGAATAACTATATCTTCAACGAGGTACTGCGGATTGCCGCCCTGCCTTGCGGCGATACAGCTTGCAGATTCACCGTATCCACCGTAATTTAATACTTCTGCGCCGCTAAGCTTAGCAATCGTATCAGGCATTGTTGTTCCCTCACCGCCTGTTCCTACAGTAAGTGAATCACCAAAGCAGACAACTCGTTTACCTGAATTATCTTTTACTTCGATTCCTTCATTATCAGCACCATCTGATAAATTTGTATTCTGTTCTGTTATTACTGCTTCGGGCTTAGCCTGCTTTGTGGTTTCTTCTTTTTTTCCACAGCCCGAAATAAAAGCGAGCATGAGTAAAGTCAGGCATAACAGGCATAAAAGAAAACGTTTTTTCATGTAATCCTCCCTAAAATAAGATATTTTCGCTTATTACGTAAAATAATTGTCAAATTGTGATATAATTCACAATGCGATGGTGCAAAGTGATTGCCATACTAGTTTATCACAAGTTCGTAATTTGGAGAAATTGGGGTTATGAAAAACAAGCTGACAATAATATTATTGATTATTTCGATTATTTTGTTTGGCGTTTCGTTTGGCGGGGCAGGCTATTTCGAGGCGATGGTGAACGAATCGGATGGGCTTGAGAGCCGGTACAGATATTCAGAGGACAGCAAAGATGATTGTCTTGACGTCTCCGTGGTAATGAAGGAATCATGGGTTAAAAAGATTCCGGATACATATGTACTTGATCCTGAATTTGAAGATTCGAAGTTTGACAAGGTAAATGATAATGGCGAAGGAACCTGTGTAGGAAGAACTATCGAGATAACGCTTAACAATGTCTCCGAATACAGAATTAACAAATGGGACATCGAGTACACTGCACCTTGTGACATGTATATTGATAAGGCGTGGAACGGTACTCTTGAAATCCACCAGTATGGCGGCAAGAATACAGACACAATCGAGATCAAAAACCTTCCTGATATTGAGACAAATCTTAATTACATTGAATTTGAGGAGCTTTATTTAGTTCCGATTAAGAAGGGCGATAAGATAATTTATCATCCTGCCGATTTTGAATATCCGCTTATCGAGAAGATTTCCGATAACTACGAAAACAGCATGAGAGTTATCGGAATAATTATATATACAGAGGATGACAGCTTCAAGTTTGATAAAATGGACGTACGATATAACGTCGTTAAGAGCCTTGATGAGTATCCGCTTTACAACGTGCTTTCATTCGGAATCGTATTATTTGGCGTGATGTCTCTTGCTTTTGCAATAATTCTTATCGTGTCAGTGCGCTATGACAGAATTCATAAGCATGACATGGAAATTATCTCGCAGGCAATCGGCACGTTTTCTAAGTTCATCGATTCAAAGGACAAATACACGAACAACCATTCATACAGGGTTGCCGGATATTCAAAGCTTGTAGCAAAGAAAATGGGTTTATCGGAGAGCGAGTGCGAGGAGATTTATTACATCGGACTTTTGCATGACACCGGTAAGATTGCAATCGATTCAAAGATTTTAAATAAGCCCGGAAGGCTCACAAGTCAGGAATACGAGATAATCAAGTCGCACACGACAAAGGGCGCAGACATTCTTAAGGACTTTACCGCAATTAAAGATATTACGGTCGGCGCACTATACCATCATGAACGTTACGACGGAAAGGGCTATCCTTCGGGTAAAGCAGGCACTGAGATTCCGCTTGTTGCACGTATTATCTGCGTTTGTGATGCGTATGATGCGATGTCTTCTAACAGATGCTACAGGGCGCAGCTTGATAAGGAAGTGATAATCGAGCAGCTTGAGATTAATAAGGGCAAGCAGTTTGACCCTGAAGTTGTTGATGTGATGCTTGATTGCATCAGAAACGGAGAGACCGACTCAATCAGGCGTTCATGCATTGAGAGTGACCAGTAAATACAAAGATTATGGGTGTTGATGAATTTGCGACAATTGATTTTGACAGAAAAAAAAGATGCGGCGCTTCAGAAGTGATTTACGGTGCCGGCAAAACAGCCGCGCAAATTATACAAATCGCAATGGAGCTTGTTAATGGTGGTGAGCAAATCGTTCTTATCACAAGAATAAACGTTGAAAAGGCAGCCCTCTTAATTACCGAGTGTGAAAGAAAAAGCTTAGTCTTTTATTACGAAGAAATTTCTGAGACATTTGTAATCGGTCAGTATCCTGAGGCTGACGGAATCGGCAAAGTTGCCGTTGTTACAGCCGGGACATCCGATATGAAGGTTGCTAAGGAAGCAGTAGTTACGCTTAAGGCTTTTGGTAATGATGTTATAGAAATTTACGATGTCGGAGTTGCGGGTATTCATAGATTAATGGATCGGATTGATGAAATAAGGCAGGCTACTGTTGTTATTGCAATTGCCGGCATGGAAGGGGCACTTGCGAGCGTTATCGGAGGACTTGTAAAAGCACCTGTAATCGCTGTTCCCACAAGCATTGGATATGGAGCTAATTTTGAAGGACTC
The DNA here is from genome assembly GCA_004552595.1 of Lachnospiraceae bacterium. Lineage (GTDB taxonomy): Bacteria > Bacillota > Clostridia > Lachnospirales > Lachnospiraceae > UBA2868. The sequence continues at coordinate 10,921 of SFNX01000056.1, forward strand.
TCAGCACTTCTTTCAATGATTAATTCGTGTTCAAGCGGTGTCAGTGTAGTGAATATCGATAATGGATTTGGCGCAGGTTATCAGGCTTCGCTCATAAATCACATTAACGTTAAAGAGGAATAATATATGAGGATATTATATTTGGACTGCGGCATGGGCGCCGCAGGAGATATGCTTGCAGGAGCTCTTGTGTCTCTTTTATCAAAGGAGGAACAGGAGTCTTTTATTAAGATGATAAATAATATAGGAGTCGATGGCGTTAAGGTGTCGCTTTCAGATGATGCAAAGTGTGGAATTGTAGGTAAGCATTTCAAAGTTGAGATTGATGGTGTTGAGGAACACTCACATGATGTGCACGAGCATGAGCACCATCATGACATGAACATGGTGACGGACACAATGACAACGACAACCACGGACATCACCACCACGGAATCGGTCCGTTTCCTGAGGAGCTTGAAGCAGTTACAGAAAAGTTTAATAATATTCTTGCAGACGACGTTGCGATTGTAGGACAAAGCGACATAAAAGGGGTGTATGAGCTATTAGCTGAAGCCGAGGCTAAGGTGCACGGGAAGGACGTTTCAGAAATTCATTTCCACGAGGTTGGAATGAAGGATGCGCTGATTGATATAGCATCGGTTGTATATCTTATGAATAAGCTTAAGGTTGATAAGGTTGTTGTA
>SFNX01000162.1 GCA_004552595.1 Lachnospiraceae bacterium
TTTAATGTCGTTAACAGCCTTTGTAACGTCCATTGTAACTGTGCCGGCCTTAGGGTTTGGCATAAGTCCCTTAGGTCCTAAAACCTTACCAAGACGACCTACAACACCCATCATATCAGGTGTAGCAACTACTACGTCAAAGTCAAGCCATCCGTCGTTCTGAATCTTAGGAATGAGTTCTTCTCCTCCAACATAATCAGCACCTGCTGCCTCAGCCTCTGTAAGCTTGTCTCCCTTAGCAAAAACAAGAACCTTAACTGTCTTACCTGTTCCGTTTGGAAGAACAACAGCGCCTCTGATCTGCTGCTCTGCGTGACGTCCGTCACAACCTGTTCTAATATGAACTTCAACTGTTTCATCAAACTTAGCTGATGCAGTCTTCTTAACTAATGCGATTGCCTCGCCTGGCTCGTACTGAGTAGCGCGATCCACAAGCTTAGCGGCTTCTATGTATTTCTTACCGTGTTTCATCTACGCTTCCTCCTACTCTTCTACTGTAACGCCCATACTTCTTGCTGTGCCGGCGATCATGCTCATAGCTGCCTCAAGTGATGCTGCATTAAGGTCAGGCATCTTCATCTCTGCGATTTCCTGAATCTTAGCCTTTGAGATTGTAGCAACCTTTGTCTTGTTAGGAACTCCTGAACCTGACTTAATGTTACAAGCCTTCTTAATAAGAACTGCTGCAGGTGGAGTCTTTGTGATGAAGCTGAAGCTTCTGTCTGCGTAAACTGTGATAACTACAGGGATGATAAGGTCTCCCTTATCTGCTGTCTGTGCATTAAACTGCTTTGTGAATTCCACAATGTTAACACCGTGCTGACCAAGAGCAGGTCCAACAGGTGGTGCCGGTGTAGCTTTGCCGGCAGGAATCTGAAGTTTAATGTAACCTTCTACTTTCTTTGCCATTTTAATCCTCCTAAATACTCGGTACCTGCAAGGCATGCAAAGTACCGGTCTGTGGTAGTGGCGAGAGCCGCATGCTCTCTCCCACGCCCGATAACAATTGTTACCGATTTATCTCAATCGATTTATTTCATCGAATGAAATCTCAACTGGTGTCTCTCTCTCGAAGAGCTCTACTGTAATTGTAGCTGTCTGCTTATTCATGTCCATTCTCTGAACTACGCCGACAGTACCTTTCCAAACACCGGCAATAACGCTTACTGTATCGCCAACATCGAAGTTGATAACAACGTTCTCTGTCTTGATTCCAAGAGGCTTCATCTCTGCATCCTCAAGCGGAACCGGCTTAGATCCCGGACCAACGAATCCTGTAACACCACGAGTGTTACGCACTACGTACCAAGTTGCATCATTCATAACCATGTTAATAAGTACGTATCCCGGGAACATCTTCTTATTGACTGTCTTACGTCCGCCGCCTTCTTTTACCTCTGTAACTTCCTGCATAGGAACTCTGACTTCTAAAATCTCATTTTCAAGGTGACGATTTTCGATAGTCTTCTCAAGATCAGTCTTAACCTTATTCTCATAGCCAGAGTATGTATGAACTACATACCATTTAGCCTGCATTTCGTTATTTTCTGCCATCGTCATTCTCCTTATAATGTAGTGATAAAATCAATGCCGTTCTTTAATACCCAATCAACGATTGCAATGATAACACCGAGAATAACAGTGATGACTACTACTGCAGTTGTCTGCTTGGCAACAGAATCCTTGCTCTCCCATACAATCTTAGAGAACTCGCCTTTAAGGCCCTTCCACCATGCAGAAATCTTGCTTGAAAAGCTCTGGCCGTTTTTCTTAACAGTCTTTTCTGTATTATTATCTGCCATATTATGCTCCTTACACTGCAAGTAAATTACTTTGTTTCCTTATGTAATGTATGTCTCTTGCAGAATCTGCAGTACTTGTTTGTCTCCATTCTGTCAGGATGAGTCTTCTTATCCTTCTTAGTATCGTAGTTACGGTTCTTGCATTCTGTGCAAGCAAGTGTAATTCTTGTACGCATTTCAATTCCCTCCGCGTATAATATAATAAATGTATTGCTTCTCAAAATAAAACACAAAAATAAGAGCTTTACGCTCCCTCGTTCGATTACTATACCATACATCACCTTTGCCGTCAACAGAAATTTTACCCTTCTCGCTTCGCTGCCGGAAGCTTTTATTGTCAGATAATTCTTCCTTATAATTATGCACTGTGGTACAATAACGGGTAGTGTTTTACAAATCGCGGCAGAAGAACCGTCCCCGCGGCGGAACTCGGCAGACAGCGGAGCGTGGCAAAAGAACAGCCCCGCGGCAAAGGAAATAGATATGAGTGATATATTATATGTAGTAATGCCTGCATACAATGAAGAAGAGAATATAGAAAGTGTTGTTAAGAGCTGGTATACAGTGCTTGATGGGAAGGATGAGGCTTCAAGGCTTGTAATTGCCGATTCCGGAAGTACAGACAGAACACATGAATATCTGCTTAAGCTTAAGGAGACATATCCTAAGCTTGAGATTTTTACTGATTGTGAAAAACAGCATGGACCAAAGGTCATTGCACTTTATGATTATGCAATTAAGCAGGGAGCTGATTTTGTATTCCAGACTGATTCAGACGGGCAAACTGACCCGGCAGAATTCGATGCTTTCTGGCAGATTCGCAATGATTACACAGGAATTTTTGGAGAGCGTCCTGTAAGGGGCGACGGCAAAGACAGGGCATTTGTTGAAAAGGTTGTTTGCCTTCTTCTTAGGATTTTCTTTGGAGTTAAAGTTCCTGATGCAAATGCTCCGTTCAGACTTATGAGAACCGATTCG
>SFNX01000057.1 GCA_004552595.1 Lachnospiraceae bacterium
GTAAAGCGCTTCACGTGTATCCGTATCGTGATTACCCAATACAATATGCACTCGGCAAGGAATTTGCAGAAGATATTCCAATCCCTTCTGGTTATCTCCAAGCATTACATCGCCGAGAATATAAAGATCATCATCGGGTTTAAGCTGAAGCAGATTATGAAGAATAACCTCATTCATTTCTTCTATGTTATCAAAACCACGCGGGCCATATACAAAGGCACGATCATGATTGAAATGAAGGTCAGAAGTTATATAAATCATTTTTTACCTCTCTTTTTCTGCGCTTAGAGCAAATATTACTATTTTTTAAATTTTTAATACACTTTATTTTCATGAGGCAACTCTAAATATAAAGCCTTTACGGGTATTTCCGTATCATTTTCCGGGTGCTCGAACGAATTCCACATACGAGTAACAATATTGTCTGGCACAATGGCGTGGTAAGCACGCTGATGATTGCGCTTTATCGTTTCTTTCAAAGAAGCTCGGATAACAAGTACAGTTACTTCAGCATTGGACAAATCCAAACGCTTTAACACTTTTAAACGAGATTTTTCAGTTAAATGAGTTGCGTCAGCATATATACGAGTAGGCCCTTCGGCATCATTCAGATAATTCTGAATAGTTTCAATAAACTCATTGAAAACTTCGGTTTCATGAGTAAAATAATGGTCGTCTTTAGACTGCATATAGCTAAAACGAATTTCATCGCGAGACACTACAGCACAATCAGGACCGATAGCATTTGCTCGCAGCCAGGTGCTTTTCCCCGAGCCAGGAGCACCGCACATCAAGAAAAGCTGTTTCTTTTCAGGCTCTTTATTAATTTCCACAGGCTTTTTTGATTTCTTAAAAAGATTAAATTTCATAGATATTTCCTTTCACACGATCATAAAACTGCATATACTCACAAGTGTCTAAATTTAACAGTATCGCTCCACCAGACCAAAAAGAGCCATTATCGATATCGATTTTATGGTCATCACCATATGTAAGCAGAGTTGGTTCATGCGGTACATTCATATGTAACTCATCTGCTACAAAAGGAATTGGGGTATGACCATGGACGCATACTTCATCGGGTCGCTCATCATTATCTTCTGGAACAATAACCTTATCACGAAAATGATTTCTATCCCAGATTAAATCTTTACGAATAGGCAAATCTTTACGATATGGAGTATATCCTGCATGCGATAAATGCCAAATTGTGCAATTCTCTTCACTGAAATAATCCATATGGACAGGTAATGCGCGCAGACGATTCAGCCATGCTTTGCGCTCTTTGGGGGTCTCTTTTAACCAGCCCCTATATGTATCATAGCCACCATTTGCTATTACTAATTCAAGAGATTCATTGAAAGAATAGCCAGCAAGACACTCTTCCATGGCATTTATAAGCATATCTTCATGATTGCCCATCAGATAAACGAACTGCGGATTAGTGTATACAGCTTTAATTAATTCCCAGTTCTTGTAGCCGCGGTCGCCGCAATCACCTAAGCAGACTACTTTGTCTTCTGGTTTAATATAATCGAGAATTTGCTCATAAATATCATACATACCATGCAAATCTGAACAAACATACATCGACATTGTTATGCCGCCTTTTCTTAATCCTTTTTCTTGTCATCTATATGAAGCGGAGCAGTTAAGCCGCAGCGTTTATGTTCAAGATCATATAGCATACATTTTTCTTCAAAACACTCTTCAAATTTTACTATACCAGTAAAAGGATCAGGGTGAGCGCGAAATGGACAAAGTTTTATTTCTACAAGTCTACCCATATATACCTCACATTTCTGATGCGATATCTGCATCGGCAACATCAGCAGCCTCCTCAGTAATAATACCAGATAAACACTTAAACGCAAAGTTCTTATGCTTAAATGCGGTAAATGCAGGACGATTTACGATACGTACTACAACACCTTCACGCACATGAGTCTTACCAATTGGGTCGGGACCATCATAATAAGTCTCTGCCGCTTCCATCACCCATTCACCAGGAGTCTTAGTAACATAATCAATAACTCCTTCATTATTTAGACATAAAGTATTGCGATCATTATTGTCTGGAATGCGGAATTGTGCAAACACGGGAACGGTCTTACATCCCATTTGTTCACAGCGATAACGCATAAAATCAGGAGTATACTCTACAACATCGCCATCCTCATTAGTCATAGTCATACGATATACATAGAAATCAGATTGCGGTACAGGCTCGGGAATACTGAATATGCTGATTTCGTCCTTATAGAACTTTTCGCGCTTTCCAGTAGGTTCACAGCCGTAAGAGAAGACAGTAGTCTTGCCATACTGACGCTCAAATTCGGGATCATTTAACTTCTTATTACTTACGGAACCCATAATAGGAGTGCCCGCAGTAGTAAAACCAACTACTTCATAGAAAACCTCTTCGCCCTTATGGAGCTTACCTTCGAAGAACTTTGCGTGTGGCTCACGGAATTCATTAGAGCCATAGAAACCGCCATCGAAATTGTCAAGTACAGTACGACGAGTACCAGTTACATAACCCCAATCATAAATTGGCTTGCCGGGACGACGGAATAGTTTGTCCCAAAAAGTGCGCTTCATGCCCTTAAATACTGGCAGATAGCCAGTGCGCTGAGAGGTGCCATGCATCTTCAAAGTAATTTCAATGAAGTCTCCTTCATGAAATGCCTTAAGATTATAAGCAAGCTGCTCAGTGTCGGCGTGCTCGTTAAATAAAGGCGCAATAGGTATATTTTTAGGCTTATTCTTACGAGTGCGGTTGCCTTCAGACTGGCCTACTCCTCTACGCTTATTGCAACGAGGAATATATTTACGACAAATTTCAACACCATTAACTATATCAATAGTGTCACCGACATTCAAATCGTCCATATTTACACCAGTGAATTCAAGAGAAGACAAAGGCATATAAAGTCCGTCTGAGCGTTCGCCACGAAGGCGAACGGCAGTTACATTTCTTTTATCTGGATCCATGTATCCAGTGTCTGGAGAACCATCAGCTTTTTTACGACATAAATGATTTTCGGCACAATATTCTACTGATAATTGAAGATCTGTTGGAAAGTAAATTCCTTTATCTCTAATCTTTACATCTAATCCTACACAAGTATCATTTCCAAAACAAGTTAGTATTTGTAAACGGTCTGCATTAGGGTGAGGTTTTAATTCTTTTACTTCAATAATGTAGCCACAATGCATTCTTCTTCAATCCTTTCTTTTATATAATCTATATTTATATTTTCATAATCTGTATAAGGTATTCTTACTAATGGAATATTATTTTTTATGCAATAATTAGTTTTTATTTTATCTCTTATTTGATTTTGTTGTAAGCCACCAAAAAAATTACTATTTTCAAAATGTTGGATTCCATCATATTCAATTAAACATTTTAATTCATTATTTTCAAAAATTGCAAAATCAAATTTACAAGGATTGTGGTTTTCAGTTAAACAATTTGAAAATTGATATTGACATTTAAAATTAATATTATTATCTGTTAAAATTTGTTTAATTAGTGCCTCCCCTCGTGAAACTATACATCCACAGCTTTGTGTGTGTCCTAATCGTAAATTTTTTCCAGAAGTAATAATTGTGTTGCCGCATTCACATTGACATAACCAAAAAGCGCCTTCGGTTTTTGACTTTGTGTTTTCTGCTTTACTTAATACAGTAAGTTTACCATACTTATTACCGATTTCATTAATAGTAATAATTTTATCTCTTAAACATCCACAACTTTTCGTATCACCATTTTGTAATTCTTTTGTGCCAATAATTTTTTGATTTCCACAATTACATTGACATAACCAAGCTGTTCTTCCATTCTCTTTATTAGGTACCTCTGCTATTACTGTTAATTCTCCAAAATGTTTGCCCAAAAGATTTAATTTTTTTCCTCTACCGCATCCACATGAAGTAGAGCTTCCATTCCTTAAAGATTTTCCAATAACTATTTTTTGATTGCCGCACTCGCACTAGCACAACCATTGTGCTCGATTATCGTTCGTATTTTCTGCGCGCGCAATTACCGTCCATTTGCCAAATTTTTGACCAGTTAAATCTATTAATTTTGCCATATTATATTTCCTCCTTTAATTTGCTATTATATATGAAAATATAGCTGGTAAAATTAATGGGTGTTGACCGACAAATATTTTGCCATCATTTAAATATATACATTAGAATTTTATCTCCAACGACAATTTATCGGCGTTCCTATGTGGACGCAATTCTTTTACTTTTACTACGTAACCACAGTAAGTAGTGCTCATTTTATATCTCCTTTTTGAATAATAGTCCAATTTAAATTCTGATAAGTCAATTTATTCATATCTGACCAAATAATTTTTTTTGCAAGTGCTTTGTTGTCACGCTTATACTTAGGCATTGTTTTACGAATATGATTACACAGCCAATCACAAGCTTCTGTAAAAGTATTAAAACTATGTTTAAGTGCTTTAGTATCAGCATCATAAGCATATATGCATTCAGTATTATTGATAATTGCTTTGCGTGCTTTAGGGTCAAGGCCCAAACGTGTAACTGCGGGCTTTGTTCCTTTCGCTACGAGTGCAGATTTATTTATTTCTATTTTAGGCTCATAGTCCGGGAAAGGATGACCTTTTACCGTACCCTCTTGGTTCACTTCATCAAAAACAATCTTGAGAAATTCAGCATCTTCAAGAGCACTATGCGTCTGGACAAGCTCTTCTTTTTTATAATAACTGACAACCTTAATAAGAGCAATTTCTTTAATTAATCCAAAATGATTTTTAACTGTAGGAGCATAATTAATAAGATTAGCCGCAATCAAAGAAAGTGACATTTGTGCGGTTATACCAGTAGCTTTTTTAATTGCTTTATGTACGAATGCCAAATCCGTACTGCCATAGCAGAAAAAGTGACAAGGTGTGCCATCATTATGTTCTAATACCCAATAGAAAAAGTGAGTAAATACATCGTCTAAGCTGGGCGCCGCTTTATTCATTCCATCAGTAATACCAGTTAAATTAGTAATAAAGGAAGTAATTTTCTTATCGGTATAAACCATACTGGAAAATTTATCACCTATTTCATTAACGCAACCAATTGAAATGATTTCATTAGAAAATTGTGTTGCTTCAAAGTCGATAAAATAATTCATTTTATACCTCCAAGAAACTCTTAAGTTTATTACTTCTTATAGGATTACGCAATTTAATCAATGCCCGCTCCTCGATACGACGAATCCATTCGCGACTATAACCAAGTATTGCACCTACTTCTTCAAGAGACCTCTGAGGATGTCCATCGATACCAAAACGCAACTTAATCACTTCACGCTCTTTCTCGGGTAGTGTATCTAAAACGGTTGAAACCATGGTCTTTAACTCAACAGAATAAACAGCATCAATTGGGTCGACAGAGTTTTCATCTGCAATCAAATCTCCAACAGTTGTTTCATCTTCATCGGTTAGAGTAGTATCCGTTGAGATAGGCTCCATAAAGAATGAAGTAATTTCTTCCACTTCTTTTGCGGTCATTCCTACTGCCTTCGCGACCTGATGTTTGGTAGGTTCATGACCAAGAGCTTGGCGCAATGCTTCTGAAGCTTTACGAATCTTATTGTAAGTCTCTTGGACATTAGCGGGAATACGCACAGCACGATTCTGATTGATAATTTCGCGCCTAATGGCTTGTTTAATCCAATAGGTAGCATAAGTTGAAAACTTATGTGTAGAAGTCAAATCAAACTTTTCAATTGCAGGAATAAGCCCCATGCTACCAATAGAAATAAGATCATCGTTATCCAGTCCTGCGCAAGTATAATGTCCAGCAATAGATTTAACAAGACGCATATTATGCATTATTAATTCGTTACGTGCTTCAATGTTACCCGTTTGCGCGCGCTTAAGCAATTCACGCTCCTGCTCAAATGTTAACAAATCATAACTATTCAGCTTGGCACGATAAGCGCGTGAACTATTAATGTCATTATTTGTACTCATTGACTTCCTCCCGTATTTTATATTTATCTTTTTTTCATTTTCTATATATATTTTATCATATTTTTTTTAAAAAATCAAAAAAGGTTGCATGTAGCAGCCTTTTACATATATGTTATTCAGTTATCATACGCATAGCGTATAATGGAGCAAAATCACGCACAGTATCTAACATTTGCGTTTCGTTATATTCACACCAACGCTTAGCAATATCTTCAATATTTTCTACATCATAATAGAAATATTCGAAATGCGGACCTTCAATGCGGTCAATATGATAATGGCCCATGAGCCAAGCATATTTAACTTTAATCTTATAGCGCAGTTTCTCAAGCCAAATTTCCATGGTAGTATCGACTTTGCTTTGGTCAATAAAGCTAAGGAATTTATCCAAGGGACGCATAGCAAGAGGTGCAGTATGAGATATTACAAAATCAAATTTTGGAGAAGTTTCAAACAGCAATTCTGCTTCTTTCATCTCTTCTGGAGTTAATTGCTCGTCAGAGAACCATCCACTCATTTTTGGATTATTATTTTCCTCAGAAAGACCAGCTTTTGCAAGACGATACCATTTATCTACTGAATAAGCGCCACCAATCATTGCAACACGATAGCCGCCAATTATATATACGCCATAATCAAGGAAATATCGAATGCGAGGATATTCGGGCTCCATATAAACCCAATTTTGAACATTCTCATCATAGATTTTCTGCATCCCATTAATAGATTGCGGCCTTGCTTCATGGTTACCACGCAGGCAATAATAATAGCATCGTGTGGTATTCATAATAATCTCCTTAGACTTTTTATCGCGCTCGTTGAGATAATAATTGAATCCTACATCGCCCAGTATAATTACGGCTTCGTCACTCTTATCGACACATTCTACATTCTGCAGCGCATATAATGAACCATGAATATCCCCCGTCATATACCACGATTTAATCATAAATATTTCCCCTTTATTATTTTCTATATATATTATAACAAAAAATTATAAAAAAATCAAATTATTGCTTTGGACAAACACAGTTAAATCTTACAGCTATTTTTTCAAAATAAATGACAGTATGAAGGAGGTGTTAGATATGATTAAATTAATGTCAACCAATGGTCAGGTCCAATATGATCATGATGAATGGGTTGTTGACAAAGAAGAAGACTTAAAATTATTACCAAGAAAAAGTGGTATGGGAAGTGTCGCTATTGTCATATCTACTGGAAAAGTGTATATGAAGAACAGCTCTGGTGAATGGGAGGAAATCTGATATGGATTTAATAACATATGCTTTATTAAAACAATAGATAGCTGAATGCGAAGCTAATATTGAGACGATCATTCCCCATATAGGTGAAAATGAGAATTGGTACGTCGGCGATGAAGATACCGGCAAGCCGAGCCGAGGCGATAAGGGCGACAAGGGCGATAAGGGCGACAAAGGAGACACCGGCGCGACAGGTGCGACAGGTGCAGCCGGTGCTGCTGGCAAGTCCGCATATGCGTACGCTCAAGACGGCGGCTACACCGGCACCGAGGCGGAGTTTGCGGCAAAGCTGGCGCAGGAAAAGTTTGCAAACCCCAACGCCTTGACCTTTACCGGGGCTGTGACCGGCAGTTACGACGGTTCAGAACCGGTGACGGTGGAGATTCCCAGCGGTGGCGGTTCTGGCTTTGATAAGTGGGAGTGCATCAACACATTCACGATTCCAGCCGATACTGCGGAAGATGTTACTTCCATCATATTCAGCGAAGATGCGGAGGGCAAGCCCTTTGCACTCAAAAAGTTTTATGCCGTATTTGCGGGTATTACAGGAGTGGGGACTTATTTCTGTATCCGAATAAATAATTTACATGTTGCTCAGCAATTTGGCACTGATACTATCTACAATAACAATACTGGTGAACGTAATCCTTTAATACTATATTTCGAAATTGCTGGTTCTGGTCTTTATCATTGGTCTTGTCCGAATGTAAAGTCGTTTGGATATAGAGCAGACGGAGATGGAACCCCCAATGGCGGAACGCAGTCGAATATATCTCAGATTAATAAGATCCATTTTGCTTGGGGTACGGGAAGTGCAATCACGCCCGGTACAACAGTGAAGCTATGGGGGGTTAGAACATGATGAAAAAGTATGTAAATGGAAAACTTGTTGACTTAACACCCGAAGAAATCGCAGAAGCCAAAATCGCTGCCGCAATGGAGAAATCCCGCCCTCTGACGGAAGCCGAAGTTTCCCGTATGCTCATTACCGCACAGATCAACACCCTTTCTGTGGACGACAACACCGCCCTGCGAATGACGACATTTTATCCTGAATGGGCAGCAAACGCAGAATATACAATCGGCTATAAGGTGCAGCGCAGCGGCAGGCTATGGCGTTGCTTGCAAGCGCACACCTCGCAAATAGGTTGGGAGCCGGAGAACGCCGCCTCACTCTGGACAGAAATCTGCGAAAGCCATTCCGGAACGCTTGAAGACCCGATACCGTACAGCGGCAACATGGCGCTTGAAAGCGGCAAGTACTATTCGCAGGATGGCAAGGTGTATAGGTGTACTCGTGATACCGGAAACCCGGTCTATAATGCCCTATCGGAGCTGGTGGGGCTGTATGTTGAGGAGGTTTAAAAATGACAAACGTACTTAATTTCATCCACTTGGCATTAACCCATGTTGATCCAAACACCGTACCTAGAGGAGTGGCGCTTGCAGGCGGCACTGCAACCGTATCCGCTCACAACCATAGTACAGTTACTGGTTCATAAGAAAGTATTTAATGAAGAGAGAGGATTTAATCCTCTCTTTTCAATTGATTTAAAGGAGATAAAGGTGTATGGATTATAAAATTTGTGTTTATGCAATTTGTAAAAATGAAAAGGAATGGATTAATCGGTGGATAGATAATATGTCTGAAGCTGATTATATCGTTGTTTTAGATACGGGCTCAACTGATGGGTCTTATGAAATGTTAAAAGAAGATGCTCGTATAACTCGTGTTGAATAGAAAATTATTAATCCTTGGCGCTTTGATGTAGCGCGCAATGAATCAATGAAATTGGTTCCAGAAGATACTGATATTTTTGTTTGTACTGACTTTGATGAAGTATTTGAAGAGGGATGGGCGCAAGTGCTGCGTGATAATTGGCAGCCTGAAGATACGAGATGTTATTATACATATGCGTGGTCACATAATACTTTAGGTGAACCGCAAGATGTATTTAAATATGATAAAATTCATACTCGCGAATATCATTGGATATTCCCAGTGCATGAAGTATTATATCCAAATGATTTAACTAAGCCTGAGAAAGCTTTAGACGCAGGTGAACATATTTATTTACATCATTTACAAGATATGAATAAGCCACGCAGTTATTATTTTGATTTACTTAAAATTGGTGTAGAAGAAAATCCTACCAATTCACATTGTTAGATGCTATTAGCACGTGAATATTTGCTTAAACAAGAATATGACAATGCGCTTGAGGCTTATGAAAAGTGTTTACAATATGCTGATATTTATGAGCCTAATAAAAAATTAGTTTTATGTGAAACATATGGACGATTAGGTGATTTGTATTATTGGCATAGGCATGATTTAAGTGAATCTGTTAAATATTTTAATAAATGGATTGAGGTTGACCGCACATATCGTGAGCCTTATTTTTGTTTGGCTGATATATATAATAATAAAGAACTTTATCCTTTAGCTATTGGTTTAGTTACTACTGGATTGGTCGTTGGCCAGCGCCATTATGATTGGGTTGAGCGTAAGGATAATTGGATTGCTAAAAGCGAAGAACTTTTATGTTATTCTTATTTAGGTTTAAAAGATTATTCTAATGCAATTGTGCATGGTAAATTAGCATTAACGCATGATCCAAATAATATAACATTATTATAGAGATATGTAATGGCGCTTGAAGGTTCGATTGCTGAAATGACGCAATTAAATAATAATAACAAATAATTGTAGAAACTTTAAAAATGATAAGAGATATAATTTTGCTTGTTCAAGAGAAATTATATCCTTGAGCTTTTTTATTATGAAGAAATTTTATTAAAAAAATTATTACCGCAGTAAAGAAAGATGATATTAAAGAATATTAGTCTGCCACGTAGATAGTGAGTAAGACAATAGTTACTACTCCTACTATATATTTCTATAATATGACAAATGGTTTTACAGATATTGTGCCTGATGTGGTTAATTAGATAATAGGATTAGCATATATAGAAATTGGTTCAAAAGAATATACGGCTCCTATTATTTTAGATAAATTGTTACAATAAACCCTATTTCTTTATGTGCTCATTTGGCGAATTTTTAGCTCCTGCTAATGGCACTCTTACTTACCATTTATAAATAACTTGTCCTAGAAAATGAGGTGATTAATTATGGCAAAATATTATATTGAAAATTTTATTAAATGGGCTTTAACGCATGTTAAACGTTCTACTATTCCCTTAGACGCAAAATTACCATTACCTATTGCACAATGCGGTACTGACCCTTGGAATTATTTATTTGGTAGTGTTCGCGTAATGACAACTCAAGCAACCATTAATTATTATTTTAATAATCATTATAAAAATAAAATGACACGTGCTGATTATGATGCAATTACTAATTCTTGGAGTCGTACGGGTTATGCGACTGACTGCCAAGGCATGTTAGATGCTTATCTTACTTATGTTTGTAATGAAAAATTTGATATTAATGCGCACATGAATTACACTTTATGGTGTACTGACAAAGGAACAATTGCAAGCATAAATCGTCCATATGTTATTGGTGAAGCTGTTTTCATGTGTTCAACTAAATCCAAAAAAATGACACATGTCGGTTGGATTTGTGGATTCCGCGCGAATGGTGAACCTCTTGTTGTTGAGGCACGAGGTCTCGCATATGGAGTAGTTGTAACTGAACTATCAAAACGCAATTGGACTCATCGTGGTTTAATGACTGCCAAATTCGATTATACTAAGCCTCAGGAGGAACCTAAACCTATGTCTATAATTAAATTTAAGAAAACAAATCCTATTAAAACTGGAGAACCTTATTTAGCTATGCAAAAAGCCTTAAACGCAGCTGGCTATACAGATACTGCTGGTAAAGTATTAGAAGAAGATGGTAAATGGGGAACTAAATCTTAGCAAGCATTTGAAAAATTGCTTAATGCACATGTTACAATCCCTGAACCAGTTATAGAAGTTGAAAAAGTAAATCGTATTACTACATTTTCTTCTCCAGATGGTAAATATAGATTCTCTGTCATTTTAGAAAAATAAATTTAATAATACAAGGAGGAATGGAAATGTCAATAATTTCTAAAATTGCCATACCTGGCGTAGCAGATCCGTATGACATACAAGCATATAAAGCATTATCTATTCCATTAGGCTATGTTGATACAACTAGTACTGCTACCTCTTTTACAGCTACAGTATCAGGTATTACTTCATTATATGATGGTTTGACAGTTTATCTTTCCAATACTGTTATAGCAGCTAATGGAGCATGGACATTAAATATTAATAATTTAGGAGCTAAACCGGTTTATTTAAATAATGGTGATACTTAGCGCTCATATATTGATTTTAATGTAAATGACACATATTTATTTATTTATAACGAATCACAAATTTCAGGCGGCTGTTGGAATATCATATTGAATAATACTCCATTAATTCTTGATTTTACTATGATATAGTTGTTATGGAACATACGTTCAACAACTAATACTTTAAATAAATTATTAAGTCCTGTGCAATTAACAGCACAACAAATATGGAATGAATTAAAATTGGCGTAGGTAAATAAGCGTCCAATTTATTTACGTATTTCTGATGTTGACAATTCTAATCAAAAAATTATTTTGCCTTTTTAGGCTTATATTGATTCAATTTATTATTTTAGTACAACTGAACGGTTCTTTGGGAATGATGCTACTTTAACAGATGCAGGTTTAATCACTTTAAATGCTTATATTTTTATAAATGACCAATCAGATGTAGTTGCTAAATTGGATATTTATAATGCGTCGACTTCTGTTGTACCAAATTATTATGATGGCACTAAACTTGCAACAATTTTTGGCATAGATATTTATGCGCCATGGGCTGATGGTGACGCTCAAGCATATGGAAACATATAGAGGTAATTAGTTATGGCACAAGTTATAATTACAGTTTCTAAATTAGATAATTTAGCTGAAGCAGTTAATAATTTAACTGATGCTACGCTACCTCTTACTCTTGATTAGATGACAACAGAAATTAATAATTTTACAACTTAGCACTATTATGTTCCTCATGCCGATATACCTGAATATGTAAAAAGTGAGGCCCTTTCTGTTGCAAAAAAGGTCGCGGCGAAATAGGCGGAGCTAAACAACCAGATAACTTTTATAGCAATGTCTGATACGCACTATGCTGGAGAGCAAGTTGATAATTGGCAAGAATACAGCAACATCAGTACCGAGCACGCAGGCATGGCGGCGCAGGTTCTTTCCTATTGCCTACCGATTGACTTTGCTTGCCACTTGGGAGATTATACTTTTGGAAGTGCAAACACAACAACTGAGCTGCTGAAATCTCAAATTGAGAAGGTATCACAATTTCTCGATAGCAATTTCAGAGGAATACCGCAGTTTCGCACCGTTGGAAATCACGACACAGGCGAGTATGGTACACTTGTTGGTGCCGAATATTTATATGAAGCGATAGGCTCAAAATGCGAAGGAGCCACATACG
>SFNX01000163.1 GCA_004552595.1 Lachnospiraceae bacterium
AGATTTTATTTGTACCTTTGCCATGCCTTGTTACGATTTTCGCTTGTTTTCTAATTGCAACACTAAGATAAGTGAAAAATCTGACACGGCAAAATCCTGAGCAACTTTTTGTTGCTCAGGAACTTATAAATTAATTCAAATCAAAGTGTTGCGGAATTAAGGATAATGATGGCACGTGCTGATTTGGATACAGACAACCTTGCCAATCGCTTGTCTCTAAATGAAACCGAAGAGTTGTTGCGTGATATTATTGAGCATGATATCCGTTATAGAGAAGAGATATTGCAACAATTACCTGTAACAGACGAGATAGCTTTTAATCTTGAGCGTTATAAGAAACAGCCTGTTTGTGGTGTTGGTTACGATAATTGCTGTATTACTGCAAATGGCGATGTTTATCCATGTGCGGGATGGCAAGACTATGTTTTAGGTAATGTTTATAAGCAACCATTGAATGAAATATGGGAAAACAGTGAAAGAGTCAAGAATTTGCGTAAGATAACAAACGCTTCATTCCCAAAATGTATAGAATGTGAAGCTCGTGATTTCTGCTCCATGTGCCTTGTTCGCAACTACAACGAGAGTGGCGGTGATATGTTTGCCGTAAACCAGCATTTTTGTGAGGTTGCATTTTTAACAAAACGTATTGTTGAAGAATATAAAGAGAAAGGGTTATTATGAAAATAGAGCAAAATGAAGATACTACTTTATATAGTATAACATCTGTGGACTTTAATGAGATGGAACTTATAAAAAGTTCTTTGGATATAGTATATAAACTTTTGACCTCCACAGAACTTGATAGTTTAACAGACAATCAAGAGAAAGAAATAAGGACGAAAAGGCTTGAAAGTATTCTAACAGAAATTGCTTCTCTTACGGGTTCACAAACAGCAGAATCCTGGGATGCAACCATAATTCGAAAGGCTGTTGAGAAACATTTCAATGCTCATTGACACTCATATTCACGTTGGCCAGTTCGATGACCTGTATTTTGCTCCATCAGCTATTCATAATCTGATGGAGCAATTGCATGTGGATTATTATGCTGTGTCCTCAACCACACAATGTGAAGAAAACTATCTCAAAGTTCTTTCGGAAATGGAAGAACTGATAAGACTTGATGACAAGAAGGTTCTTCCTGTCATGTGGATTACCCCTGAAGCATTGCAAGGTAATATCGCCTGGTATCTGGAATCAAATATAGGATGGCGGATGCTAAAGATACACCCGTTTCTCAACAAAACGGAATGGAACCCTGAAGGTGATCTGTTTACAGAAGTTCTTGATATTGCCATGGAGCTGCGTTTGCCCCTTCTCATTCATACCGGCAATGAAGATTGCTGCAAGGCAAGTCTCTATGAGCAGACAATCAAGGATAATCCAAATATAACTTTTATTCTTGCTCATGGGCGTCCGATACAATCTACCCTCCATATTGCGACATCATACGATAATGCCTATGTTGATTCTGCATTCATGCCTATTGAGCATATGAAGATTTTCATAAACTGCGGTCTTTCTGAAAAATTGCTGTGGGGTACAGATATGTGCATTCCTAAGCATTTCAACAGAAATCTTGATATGGCAGCATACTATAGATCAAAACTACAAGCTTTCCGAGAAGTCTGTATTCAGGAACAGTATGAACAAGTAACATGCAGAAATGCAATAAAACTCTTCAACTTATAATATGAGCTACGAATTAGAAGCCTGTCTCGTGTCGGACAACGGCAACGCAGTTTTTCCCAACGAGATAATCATTGACGAAGAGGAAGAGGTTGTGATTCACCGCAAGCCGAAACTCATGTAAACCTATGTCATCCCGGGTAAACTGACTTCACAAAGTGACAAAAATAAACTCCGAAGATTCTCCGCGGTAGAAATACGATGCAAAATTAGGCGGAAAATTCGGAACCAACAAATATGAACCTCGAAGTATTAAAATTTAGAGAACGCAGATATTCAGCACTTTGATTAGAGTTGTTTCATATTATTCATGGTTGTTTAGGCGTTGCTACATACACATGAAGAATGATAGTTATTAACGAAATAAAAAGATAATATGGCAAAAAAACTTATTATAACAGAAACAGAACTTAGAAAGATTATTAAAGAGGAAATAGAAAAGCAACTCAATAACACCATGTCATATCGAATGGAAGATACGGATGAGATAAATGAATACATGTGGCTAAAACCATATTTAACCAATGTTGGTGTTGATATATTTGTTGATGATGGTGGAGCATATCTTAGACATAATCATGAGTTGCTTTTATTTGCAAGGAATGGGTATGGTAAAGGAACTGCTGATTTCATACCATTTTCAATTTCTAACAAACCAAAAGTTTTAGATGATGATATGGATTTCAATATTTCCTATGATGTAATATTCTCAATTCAAGATTTTATTCAAGCAAACTTATATGCCTTAAAATCATTGGCAGATGAGAGAATAAGTCAAGAAATGTTCGTGCAAAATATCAACAAGGTAAAAACCAATTTGCGTTTTGTTAGTGAGAGTAAAAAAATTATATCAGAAATGGCAACGCTAAGAACTACTGACAGTCAACTGCCTATGGATATATGGCTTGATGAAGGTAGTACATTTCAAGGACATGTACCTCGTATTAAATTCAGAGCCTCTAATGAACAAAAAACAACAAGGGAATTCTCTTCTATGCTAATAACTCCTGAAGCAAATATAGAGATTATGCCTGAAAACTCACCCTTGAGAAAAAAAGATATTTATTATTGCTGTCCGATAAA
>SFNX01000164.1 GCA_004552595.1 Lachnospiraceae bacterium
ATACAATGCTTTTTCATATGAAGGAAGTGTATGGTAATCCATCGAGTCTATATGGTGTCGGACAGAAAGCAAAGGAGGCGTTAGAGGACGCCAGAAGGAGAGCATCGGCAGTTCTTAACTGTGAGCCAAGGGAAATATATTTCACATCGGGTGGAAGTGAGGCTGATAATCAGGCAATTATTTCAGCGGCAAGATTTAATGCCGCAAAAGGAAAAAAGCACATAATTTCAACTGCTTTTGAACATCATGCAGTGCTGCATACGCTTGATAAGCTTAAAAAGGAAGGGTTTGAGATTGAACTTCTTGATGTTCATTCAAACGGAATTGTAACTGCAGAGCAGGTAAAAAATGCAATAAGAGAAGACACTGCGCTCGTTACAATAATGTATGCCAACAATGAAATCGGAACAATTCAGCCAATAAGCGAAATCGGTGCCGTGTGCAGAGAAAGTGGTGTTCTCTTTCATACCGATGCAGTGCAGGCCATAGGACATATACCGGTTGATATTCAAAAAGACAACATAGATATGCTTAGCTTATCAGCTCATAAATTTAAGGGACCTAAGGGAGTAGGAATTTTATATGCCAAAAAAGGAATACCTCTTACAAATATAATTGATGGTGGAGCTCAGGAAAGAGGAAAGCGTGCAGGTACCGAAAACCTTCCGGGAATTGTAAGTATGGTTGCAGCACTTGAGGATGCAACGAAAGATTTGCAGGGATATAAAGAGAGATTATCACCGCTTAGAGACAGACTGATAGATGGACTTTTTGAAATACCATATTCGGATTTAAACGGCGATAGAGTAAAAAGGCTCCCTGCCACAGTCAATTTCTGTTTCGAGGGAATTGAGGGGGAATCGCTTCTGCTCTTACTTGATGATAAGGGCATTCAGGCTTCATCGGGCTCTGCGTGTACATCAGGCTCGCTTGACCCAAGCCATGTACTTTTAGCAATCGGCAGGCCGCATGAAGTGGCGCATGGCTCGTTAAGACTTTCGCTTTCTGATGATGTCACGACAGAGGAGGTTGATTACATCATCAAGTCGGTAAAAGAGGTTGTAACCTACTTAAGAGATATGTCTCCGTTCTGGAGAGATCTGGTAAATGGAAAGAGAAAACATGTGTTTAAGAAATAGATAAATCGGAGGAAATAAGATGGCATTATATAGTGAAAAGGTTATGGATCATTTCAGAAATCCAAGAAATGTTGGCGTAATTGAGGATGCAAACGGTGTCGGAGAAGTCGGAAATGCGGTGTGCGGAGACATCATGAAGATTTATCTTAAAATCAACTCCGATGAAGTGATTGAGGATGTCAAATTTGAGACATTTGGATGCGGAAGTGCAATCGCATCAAGTTCAATGGCTACGCAGATGATTAAGGGAAAGCCTGTGTCAGAGGCACTTAAGCTTACGAATCAGGCTGTGACTGAAGCACTTGACGGCCTTCCGCCGCATAAGGTTCACTGTTCTGTTCTTGCTGAAGAAGCAATTAAAAAAGCAGTGAATGATTATTATGAAAACAATAAGTAAAAGTTTTGCCCGTCTTGTCTTGATCATCACACGGAATACGAAAACACAAGTGATGTTTGCAAAAGATACGCAATCTGATTTTGTTTTTTGTTATTAACCGATGCAAAGAAAGCAATGTCATTACCGTAAATATTTTGTATAGTCTATACTATGTTATGAAATAAGCAGAGGCTTAAGCCTCTGCTTTAAATTTTTTTAATTATTTTCAAGGTGTTTCTTAAATTCTTCCAGTGAAAGACCGGCTCTTTTTGCTCCTACTTCTTCTGAAAAGATACCGTCCTTGACACAGGAAATTATCTCAAGAAGCTTTCCCTGCTCGAGGCCCTGCTTACGACCTTTCTCGAGTCCCTGCTCACGGCCTTGCTCGAGACCTTGCTCAAGACCCTGCTCGAGGCCTTGCTTACGACCACGCTCGAGTCCTTCCTCAAGGGCTATCTTGCTTGCATATTTTGTTTCTTCTAATATTTTCATCTCTAAAGTCATATAGCTGTCCCTCGTATTATCATCCATGTGGAAGAAATCTATTATTTCCTGTAGCTTTCTTGTGAAGTCATCTGTGGCTTCATGTTTTGAGACCATTTTAAGGAATTTTTTTAATTCCGGAGTGATATCTCCGACTGTTCCTTTGGCGTTTATGAACACCTTTGTCATACCATCTTCAAGCTTAAGGTTTGGTTCATCCTTGCATCTGTTTTCAAAAACATATACGTATCTGTTCAGCCCGAATAAATCGAAGTTACATATGAATATCACAAAGCTGTCTTTAAGCTCGCTGTAATCCATGGACTTTATTAGTTGCTGCCTGTCCATCATGGATTGATTATATCTGCTTCGCTTTCTTAAATTGCCTCTATTCATTGCCTGCATCTCAATGTCATAGGCTCTGTTATCGCTGTCTTCAGAATATACATCCAGTCTTACGCCATGTACGTTCGGGCTTTCTTCATACTCTTTCTGCGTTTCGGTTATTTTTACATTTGTAATACCAAGTTCCGGGAATATCATCTGCAATAATTTAAGACATATTTCCGGGTGTTTACTCATGACGCAATGAAACATGAAATCGTTATCAATGCCTGTTTCTAACCATTTTTCTTGTAAAAATTTTTCCATATTTTGTCTCCTTTGGTGAATAATCCGCAGGAGCGTCTGACTATCTTTTGCTCCTGCTGTACAGTTAATGAAGTTATAAGCAGGATTCAACAATAGAATAATCAG
>SFNX01000058.1 GCA_004552595.1 Lachnospiraceae bacterium
TCAGGTTAAGATGATTAACGAAGATGGTGTTGAAGTTAAGGTTGATAAGACAGAGCCTGTTAAGGATGGTAAGCAGATGCTTAAGGAAGCATATGATGCATACCAGAAAGCCTTAGCAGATGCAGTTAAGAAGGGCAAAGATATTTCGACAATTAATCTTCCTGCCCTTAATGCAGATACAATCGTTGCAGTAAACATTGACCATACACGTAACAGAATTATTATCTGTCGTGTGGCTGATATTCTCGGCAGATACTATTCATCAATGAATCAGGCATTACTTGCATACGAGAACGGTGAGATTACACTTCACCAGGATATCAACGTTAAGGTTACTAAGAATACTGCAGACGGCGTCTCATTTTCAACGAAATCATTCCTCAGGATTTAGGCTTTGTTGAGAGAAATAAAGACGATATAGATAGCTTACTTAAGCTTGAAGTAGACAAGCATGTTGGTAAGAAAGGACTTAAGCAGATTCTTCAGAAGGTTATCAACACACACGGAGCTACTAAGACAGCAGAAGTTCTTGATGACATCAAGGCTATGGGTTATAAGTACTCAACCCGAGCTGCAATGACAGTATCTGTATCAGATATGACAGTGCCTGCTAAGAAGGCAGAAATGCTTGATAAGGCACAGGAGAGAGTTGATAAGATTACTAAGGACTACAGACGTGGTATCATCACAGAAGAAGAGCGTTATAAGTCAGTAGTAAGAACATGGGAAAATGCCGACGAACAGCTTAAGAACCTCCTTATCGATGGTCTTGATAAGTATAACAACCTGTTCATGATGGCTGACTCAGGAGCCCGTGGTTCTAACCAGCAGATTAAACAGCTTGCAGGTATGCGTGGATGTATGGCTGATACAATGGGACGTACAATCGAACTTCCTATTAAGTCTAACTTCCGTGAAGGTCTTGACGTACTTGAGTATTTCATCTCAGCTCATGGTGCCCGTAAGGGACTTTCTGATACTGCTCTTCGTACAGCTGACTCAGGATACCTTACACGTCGTCTTGTAGACGTATCACAGGAGCTTGTTATCAGAGAGATGGATTGTTCTGAGAACAGAGCTACAATTCCTGGAATGGAAGTTGAAGGCTTCAGCGCAGGTAAAGAAGTAATTGAGTCAATTTCTGACAGACTTCTTGGAAGATATGCTGCAGAAGACATTGTTGATGAAGCAGGTAATGTATTGGTTGAGGCTAATCACCTCATCACACCAAGAAGAGTTGATAATATAGTTAAAGCCGGAATTAAGAAAGCTAAGATTCGTACTATTCTTACATGTAAGTGCAAGAACGGTATCTGTTCTAAGTGTTACGGTTCTAACCTTGCTACAGGTGAGGCAGTTCAGGTTGGTGAAGCAGTTGGTATTATCGCTGCTCAGTCAATCGGTGAGCCTGGTACACAGCTTACAATGAGAAACTTCCACTCAGGCGGTATCGCCGGTGGTGACGATATCACTCAGGGTCTTCCTCGAGTTGAAGAACTCTTCGAGGCCAGAAAGCCTAAGAGAGTTGCAATTCTTTCAGAAATCGACGGTCTTGCACAGATTAAAGAGACTAAGAAGAAGAGAGAAGTTGTTGTTACTAACGAAGAGACAGGTGAAATCAGAACATATCCTATTCCGTTTAACTCACGTATCATGATTGATGATATTGACGGAAAAGGACAGATGGTTAAGACAGGTGATGTAATCACTGATGGTTCTGTAGATCCACATGATTTATTAAGAATCCAGGGCGTACGTTCAGTACAGGATTACATTCTTCGTGAAGTACAGTCTGCATACAGACTTCAGGGTGTTGAGCTTAACGATAAGCACATTGAAGTTATTGTTCGTCAGATGCTTAAGAAGGTTAGGGTTGAAGAGGCAGGAGATACAGATTTCTTACCTGGAACAATGGTTGATGCACTTGAGCTTGAAGAAGTTAACGAGAGACTTGAGAGCGAAGGAAAGAAGCCTGCAGAAATCACAAAGGAAATCCTTGGTATTTCAAAGGCAGCTCTTGCAACAAGCTCATTCCTTTCAGCAGCTTCATTCCAGGAGACAACAAAGGTTCTTACTGAAGCAGCAATTAAAGGAAAGGTTGATCCGCTTATCGGCCTTAAGGAGAACGTTATTATTGGTAAGTTAATCCCTGCAGGTACAGGTATGAAGCGTTACCAGAACGTAGTTCTTGATACTTCTGAAGCAGACACAACAGATGTGGCAGATGCATTGGAAGATGCATATGAAGAAGCAGAAGTTAGTGCTGAAATTACAGAAGAGTAATTTCTAAAATCAATAAATAAAAAGGCATCCGGGAAACCGGATGCCTTTTAATATATAATACAAAACTTACGAGTCTCTTAACGATGTTGCATTCTTAATTTTCTTAAGCAATAATTCAGGGTCCTGTGCATATTCAAGGGCAACCTTTTCATCAACCTTTCCTGACTGAACAAGGTCTAAAAGACTTGTGTCCATTGAAATCATACCTTCTGAACGGGATGTTGCAATCATACCGTCAATCTGATGAACCTTTGATTCACGAATCATGTTTTTGATAGCAGGCGTTAAAGTCATAATCTCAAATGCAGGAACTATGTTGCCATCTTTGGTAGGAATAAGCTGCTGCGATACAACTGCCTGAAGCACCATTGAAAGCTGAACTGCTATCTGATGCTGCTGGTTAGGCGGGAATGCATCGATAATTCTGTCGATAGTATTTGAAGCACCGATAGTATGCAATGTTGAAAGAATGAGATGACCTGTCTCTGCAGCTGTCATTGCAACGCTCATAGTTTCGTGGTCACGCATTTCTCCAAGAAGAATTACATCAGGACTCTGTCTTAACGATGCTCTTAATGCCGTTAAATAGCTGTCTGTATCGGTAACAACCTCACGCTGTGATACAATACTCATTTTATGCTGGTGAAGATACTCAAGCGGGTCCTCAAGCGTAATAATGTGTGACTGGCGCGTAGTATTGATATGGTCAATCATACATGCAAGAGTAGTTGATTTACCGGAGCCCGCAGGACCTGTCACAAGTACAAGACCTTTCTTGTATTCGGAAAATTCCATTATTCTTTCAGGTATTAATAAATCTTCAGGCTTTGGTATGTTAAAGTTGATAACACGAATTACAGCAGATAAAGAGCCACGTTGCTTGTATGCATTAATTCTAAACCTTGCAACACCGGCTAATGCAAATGAAAAGTCATCATCACCGCATTTTCTTAAGCGGTCCATATTACGGTTTCCGGCAAGAGAATAAATCTCTGAAACCATTGCATCGGTATCAGGCGGAAGAAGTCTGTCAGTTCCTTCTGTCATTATCTGTCCGTGTGACTTATAAGAAAGCGGACGACCGGCAACAATAAAGATATCCGATGCCTGTCCGTCCTTTGTAATTTTAGCAAGTAAATCGACTATAGCCATAAATCCCCCTAGAATAAGAGTCCGCCCTTTTCCTCATTAATAGTATCAGTCTCAGATGGTACGTATGTTGAAACATTTTCCCACTCTGTAATGATAAAACAGTCAGCAGTAGGACGAGACGGGTAAACTACCTTAAGTGTAACACATAAATCCTGATTAGCAGTAACAGGAATTTCATAATGAATATACGTGTTGTCAGCTTCCCGTGTAATTGAATAATTTGAATTGTCCTTAAACAGTTCTTCTATCTTATCAAAGTATTCTTCTTCGTCATACATTTTTGCATGCTTAGTCAAAAGTGAGTCAATATTCGCTAAATTCACCTCCGCTAGGCTTTTCGCTGAATAGTATGCACTTACTCGTTCACCCGTAGCCTTGGCCAGACGGTTATCGGCATTAGCGGACACAAACGAAAGAGCAGCAAATGTTACAAGGCATAAAAGCACGAAAGTAACAAGGATTGAAGAAGAGCCGACATTCATTCCTGCTGAAATATTCTTTTTCTTTTTGCTTAAGTTACTCATATATTCCTAATTATTGTAAGTCTTACGTATATATTTTGAAGTATTTATTGAATAAATGATGTCGTAATAGTCTTTAATCTGCAGGAAATCAACATTAAGGCTGTAGAGATTACCTGTTGCATTGATTGTGACATCGGCGGCATAGCGCGCATTTTCATAATCGTCAGTCTCTTTGAAATTCTCATCATAATATATGACAAAGTAGTCATCATCGCCAACAGCGTTAGGATAGTGATTCTGAACCGATGTGAGGCTACCATCCGTGCCGTTCATTACTTCTGCTATGCTCTGCGTGATGTTGATTGCCTCGTTAAGCTTTTTAGTCTCGTTAGAAGTAAGGTGAGCTCTTACAAAAAGCTGCACGCACACGGCAGATGCAAGCGAGAAGAAGAGTATCGTGATAATAAGCTCCATTAGTACAAGAGACGTTCTTGATTTTGCCTTATTCATTGGCTTCACCTCCTGTATAGCTTGTCAGTGATACATGAAAGCTTGTGTCTACGTTTTCGCCCTTTAATGTGAACTTATAAAGGTTTTTAGTACACTCGATTGCGCTCATACTCTCAAGCGGCGTAATTTTAGTGCCGGCTGATTTATTAAGCTCATTGTCTGATAATGTTGTGTACTCCTTAAGATAGCCTTCATCACAGTAAAGGTAAGTGGCGTAGTCCTTACCGTTAACATTTCTTGTAAGTGTAATGACTGAGTCGCCTGAATCATCTGAAATTAAAATACCGTTTAAATTATCATTCTGACGGATCTTCTCAATGATATATGTATAGCACGTTCTGTTCTCGAAGCTTACTTCGCTGCTTTTAACTGTCGATTTATAAATTTTTGCACCAAAGAGCACAATAAAAAGAGCGCATATTAAAAATACCGCAAAGAGCGCCAGTATGAATAGTGCGTCAATTATTGATTTGTCCCTTTTACCGAATTTCATTTAATTCTCCGTGTTGAAGTATATTTGCTATTTTGCCTTAGGAATAATTGTAACCTTAGGCATGATATTAGCACCGATATATTCATAATCGACAATGAATTTGTCATCATCGTATGTGAGTCCGTAGTGGTCTTTAATGTAGTTAACGTCAGGGGGATACATGCCCTCAACGCAGTAGCAGTGAACAATGTCTCTGTTAATGGCCTTTATGAGAATTTCCTCGTCATTGACCAAAGAAGAGTTTGAAACCGCAGCAATTCCGTAAATAAACAGAACTATTGTTGTCACAAAAATGACAACCGAAACGTTGAACGAACTGAATATTCTTTTTTTGAAGTCAGGCTTTGTAAAACGATTCATAGCTATCCTTAATTCAAATATTATATTATCCGATTGAGCTCATAATTCCCATAAGCGGCATGATAACCGAAAGTAGAATAAGGCATACAACAACAGACAAAATGATTACAAGAGTAGGCTCTAATACTGAGATTGTGTTGGATAATGCATTGTCGACTTCTTCATCGTAGCTGTCGGCGATTTTCTTAAACACTTTATCTACAGAACCTGATTTAAAGCCGATGTTAACCATCTTAGAATACATTGCAGAAAAGATTCCTGTCTTAGCAAGGGATTCGGAAAACGAAATACCGGGTGTATTCTCATCACCGTCCATAAGCTTCTTACATTCATCGATTTTCTTAACCATCGCTTCGTTATCTACAAGCTGAGCCGTAAGCTCAAGGCTTTTGTCAGTGTCAAGACCGGCAGCTTTCATTATTGCCATACCCGAAGCAAACCGGCCGGCCGCTACTTTGTCGTAAAAGCCTTTGGTCAATGGGAACTTCGCAAGGAACGAAAACAGTGCCTTTTTGCCTGATTGCACCTTAGTAAAGTAGAGAAATAACAGGGCTAATAGCACCACAATGCCGACAAAAACTGCTGAATAAGTCGAAAGCGTGTTACCAAAGTTAAGAAGACCTTTGGAAAAGCCTGTCATTTCGGTTCCAAGCTGAACGAATACCTGCTGGAATATCGGAAGAACCTTGATTACAAGCACTAAAATGACAATCATCATCATGAAAATAATGAGGAATGGGTATGTAACGGCGCTTTTAATGCTCTGTGCAACAGCCTCCTCACGGTTGTAATGGTTGGCTAAAGATTCAAGCACCTCGTCTAATTTACCGGAAGTATTTCCGATTTCTATCATATTTAATGCGTACTTAGGGAAAACGCCTGAAGCTTCGCATGCTTTATGGAAAGGCTCACCCAAATCGCACATCTTGGCGATTGGCTCAAGTATTCTTACGGCTTCTTCAGAAGCAGCGTCTTCGAGCATAAGGGAAATTCCTGATTCCGGTGTCTGACCTGCCTTTAAAATCATGGCCATCTGGTCACAAAACATGGCAAGCTCTTTATTTGACATCATTTTCAGTCTTTTTGAATCATTTTCCATACTTAATTCCTCCGGTTAGTACATGTATTTCACGGTATAGCTTGAACCGTCACCTATAAAGTCTTTGATTTTACCTATATCTTTTGAATTGGACGCAAGAGTAGGGTCCATAAGAGTCCAGTTTGTTCCGTCGAATTTGATAACGCCGCCAATCCAGCCTAAATCCTTGGTGTATACGGAAATCCAGGCGTGGTATGCATCCTTGGCATAGCCGATTTCCAAGCGCGTTGGAATTCCCTGGCTTCTTAACATTGCAGCCATCAAAGAAGCGTAGTCGAAGCATATTCCTTTACCGGTTGACATAACTTCATCAACATCCGGGAGGTAATTTGATGCAACCGTTTTTGCTTCCTCATGGTCATAAGTTACATTATTTATTACAAAATCATAAACCCTGCCGACAACTTCTAAGTCACATGTCGCGTCCTTGGCAAGCTCTGCAGCCTTTTTAACTGCCGCAAAGTTTTCATCAAAATAAACGTACTGGTTCGGATACAAAAACGGTCCGAACTCATTAGTTATTGTAACACTTATTCTGTCTGTCATGCTTAAGGCATACTGATCATTTTCAATATTTTCATAAACGGAAATATCATAATCGCCGCTCCCTTGAGAGAGTGGTATTACGGTCTGATTATCAGGAATAATATTATAAGTATATGTAATCTGATTGGACCCGGTCAACTGAAGCTTAACCTTACTTGTATCGCCCGTGTATGTAAAAACAATGTATCCTTCCGATGCATTTGAATAGTCTATGATCGCATCAGATGAAGAAATTGTTGATACACCGCTTGCAACAGGTTTAAGTACGATTGTTTCGTTAGTACGGCCGCCCGTGTTACTTGTGGTGATGTCAACGCTTGCAACATCAACGGAAGAATTGCCTTTGCAACCGGATATCAGACCTGCTAAAGAAATGATCAGACATAATATTATATTTTTATATAAAATTACGTGGCATTTATTTGGTCTCATTTAATACTGCCTGAATACATTCCCCGCTTTTAGTAGGAATATAAATATTAAGTGCGTCCCCGTTGTACGGAAGAATTACGACGCCCGATGATGAGTCTGCCTGGTCAGGATACACAAGTGCTCCGTCATTCTTTTTTGCATAAATATTTTTAAAGTCGGCATCGCCGGATAAAGTCATCACAAAGCAGTCCTCGTATAGCATATGAGATGCCACGACAACCGTCTTTGACGAATTAATGAGCATAAAACTAGGGTCAGCCTTGAAAAAAAGAGGAGATATTACTGCAACAATAAGGAAAAATATTGCTATAATCTTGAATACAAATATTTTTCTCCTCTGAAGGCTGTGAATAAGCATATCCGTCTCAAGCGTATCAGAAGTAGGAGGGAGATTGCAAGTATCAAGTATATTATTAAGCATTTCATCTGCTTTTTCTTTATCAAGACGATAATTTGACTTTTTTTTCATGACATTCTCCTCCTTTCTAAAAATTCTTAAGTTTTTCTTTTGCACTCTGAAGATATCTCTTGACAGTACTGCGGCTGATGGAGAGTGCTTTTGCTATTTCCTCAAGCTTCATATCGTTGTAATACCTAAGAACGATGACCTGCTTTTCTAGGAACGGTAGTCTGTCGATCGCTTCTCTTAGCTTTCTGACTTCGTCATTGCGCTCATAAACATCCTCAGGATTATGTTCTATGTTGTCGTCTCTTGTTAATTCAAGCTGATCTGAATCAACTACGCCATACTGTGAATTGAGCTTCTTACACATATCATAGCACGTGTGGAAGTTAATCTGATTAAGCCATGCAATAAAAAGAGAAGGATCGTTTATGCCCTGCATGTTTTTGAATGCGGTGATGTAGGTTTCCTGAACCGCATCCTGTGCAAGGTGTTCGTCCTTTAAATATCTTAAGGCATAATTATACACCTTCTGACATGAAATTGTGTACAACTCGGAAAAAGCCTGCGAATCACCGTTCTGTGCCTTCTTCACAAGAGTTGCAATATATACATGGTCGTAATCTGCCATTAATGCATTCCTCTTTCTTTATAGAGCTGAGTAATTATCTCTGGGAATGTTGCTTTGTTAAGTTCGCTATTAAATGCTGTATATGTTCTGTATGTTACAGGCATATGATTAGATGAATCATTGTAGGCCTTAACTGCGTCTGCAAGAGAACTGTTAAATGAAGCCATCTTTTCCTTATCGCATTCTTCAATCACAATAAGGAATTCGTTACCGCCGTTTCTTCCGACGAAACCGTAATTCTTACCTACAGTTTCGAATATTGAGGCAAAATCCTGAATTAAGTAGTTACCTCTGGACCTTCCAAGTGCTTCATTAATAAGCGACAAATTTGTGATTGAAATAAGAGCGCATGCAAGGTTTGATATTGTTTCAGCAGAAGCATCCTCATATTTTTTAAATATGATGTCGCAGCTTATTCTGTTAGGTATACCTGTGAGCGAATCAAGGTAAGCAAGTCTGTTAAGGTCGTCTGAATCTGAAATGTTTTTCTCAAGCTGTCTGAAATCCATGATTATCGCAAAGAATGAGAAAATCATGAACGCCCATAAGAATACGCAGATTGTAAGAAGCTTTGAATTTGTGAAAATGCTGGCGCTTAATACAGGATCTGTCTTTAGGTATATGAAAAATGCAAGAAAGAAAACAATTAGAAGAATGAGCTGAACAGCCTTGAATGTTTTATATATACGAATTGAGTCCTTTTTCACTTTTATTTCCTCCTGAATGAAAGTAAACTGTCATATTGTGACAATTTGATTATA
Organism: Lachnospiraceae bacterium; assembly: GCA_004552595.1. Lineage (GTDB taxonomy): Bacteria > Bacillota > Clostridia > Lachnospirales > Lachnospiraceae > UBA2868. The sequence goes on from SFNX01000058.1 coordinate 9,135, forward strand.
TATTAAAAATTACATAAATTAAAGAAGAAAGTCACACAATTTTCACATTGTACTCACATTATATGGGATATGTGACGAAGTTAATTTACGCGGGTGTCCAAAGCCTTGCAAAATTGAAAAAAGTTGATAAAAATATGAGAAAAATTGTGAAAAAAGGACCGTTTGTGTTTTTTTTACAGTCATATATAGTGTAGGCTATATAGCGTAGTCTCATTGTATTAGTTTTCCGAGGTGACAGGATATGGATTACGTTTTTACTATTATTGAAGATAACCAGGTGCCGCTTTCCGGCAACTTTAACCGGTTCAGCTACGCTCCGGTTGTCGCAGTCGTTGTTATTAGTCTTGTACTTTTAGCAATATTAGCTTATGCGCTGTGGATTGAGTCACATATTGAGAGAGTGATTGCTTTAAGCGGTAATGATAGGGTGCCAAGGATGAGTTATTTCTTCCATCCTGTTAAGCTCTTGAGAGAAGAATCGGAACTTGAGTACTCACTCGTTAACGTTCCGGCCAGAAGCTGAATAAGCCTGACAATACTTAATGGCAAGACACCTTATAACCGGTGCTCTTGCCATTAAGTACATTTAGCATAAAATAATACAAATTTTAGCGATAAATTCGTTAATTGTGCACGATATGTAGGGGTTGACTTAATATGTGGTCAACCTCTATAATATTTTAGATTGCGGTTTTGCGTAAAAACGACGATTTTTAAGTAAAACGCAAGGCAAATCGAATGATTTGTAACAGTAAATTATAATACAAGGAGGTGAAAAGAATGCCAACATTTAACCAGTTAGTAAGAAAGGGTAGACAGACAGCTGTTAAGAAGTCTACAGCACCTGCTCTCGGAAAGGGATTTAACTCTCTTCACAAGAGACCTATCGAGACATCTTCTCCACAGAAGCGTGGTGTATGTACAGCAGTTAAGACAGCTACACCTAAAAAGCCTAACTCAGCTCTTCGTAAAATCGCCAGAGTTCGTCTTTCAAACGGAATTGAAGTAACAAGCTATATTCCGGGAGAAGGCCACAATCTTCAGGAACACTCAGTTGTTCTTATCCGTGGCGGTAGAGTAAAGGATTTACCTGGTACACGTTACCATGTTATTCGTGGAACTCTCGATACAGCCGGAGTAGCTAACCGTAAGCAGGCCCGTTCTAAGTACGGCGCTAAGAGACCTAAGGCTGCTAAGTAATTGCACCGGGTGTATTTATCGGGCTGTATAATCAGCGCGATGTTAGGAAACTCTAAACAAAACTAAATTGAGTGTTGGAATTCATTTCACAAATTTATGATACATCCAGCGCGAACACATTTAGCGGAATACATGTGAGTACCTATGATCTAATCACTGTCGGATTAATAGTGATCCGATGAATAAATTTTGATTAAGGAGGGAAGAGACGTGCCACGTAAAGGACATATCCAGAAAAGAGACGTATTAGCAGATCCAATTTACAATAGCAAAGTCGTAACAAAGCTTGTTAATAACATTATGTTAGATGGCAAGAAGGGTGTTGCACAGAAAATTGTATATGGAGCTTTTGAAAGAGTAGAAGAGAAGGCTGGAAAGCCGGCTCTTGAAGTATTCGACGAGGCTATGAACAATCTTATGCCTATGCTCGAAGTTAAGGCAAGACGTATCGGTGGTGCTACATATCAGGTACCTATCGAAGTTCGTCCTGATCGTCGTCAGGCATTAGCTCTTCGTTGGCTTACATTTTTCTCACGTAAGCGCGGCGAAAAGACTATGGAAGAACGCCTTGCAAACGAAATTCTTGACGCAGCAGCAAACACAGGCTCAGCTGTAAAGAGAAAAGAAGATATGCACAAAATGGCAGAAGCAAACAGAGCTTTTGCACACTACAGATTCTAATAGGAGGAAGAGATCTTGGCTGGAAGAGAATATCCATTGGAGAGAACCAGAAATATTGGTATTATGGCTCATATCGATGCGGGTAAGACTACATTGACAGAGCGTATACTTTATTACACTGGTGTTAACTACAAGATTGGTGATACTCATGAAGGTACTGCAACAATGGACTGGATGGAACAGGAAGCAGAGAGAGGTATCACAATCACATCAGCTGCTACAACATGCCACTGGACACTTCAGGAAAACTGCAAAGCAAAGCCGGGCGCACTTGAGCATCGTATCAATTGAGAGATCACTTCGTGTACTTGATGGCGCTGTTGGTGTTTTCTGTGCCAAAGGTGGTGTAGAGCCACAGTCAGAAAACGTATGGAGACAGGCTGACACATATAACGTTCCTAGAATGGCTTTCATCAACAAGATGGACATCCTTGGAGCAAATTTCTACGGAGCAGTAGATCAGATTAGAGACAGACTTGGTAAAAACGCAATCGTTCTTCAGCTTCCTATCGGTAAGGAAGACGAGTTCAAGGGAATTATCGACCTTATGGAGATGAAAGCTTACATCTACAATGATGATAAGGGCGATGATATTTCAATCGTTGACATCCCTGATGATATGAAGGATGAAGCACAGCTTTACCATGACGAATTAATTGAAAAAATTGCAGAGCTTGATGATGACCTTACAATGAAATATCTTGAGGGTGAAGAGCTCACAGTTGAAGAACTTAAGGCAGCACTTCGTAAGGGTACATGTGAATGTACTGCAGTTCCTGTTTGCTGTGGTTCAGCATACAGAAACAAGGGTGTACAGAAGCTCCTTGATGCTGTTATTGAGTATATGCCGGCACCTACAGACATCCCTGCAATTAAGGGTGTTGACCTTGATGGTAATGAAGTTGAGAAGCACTCATCAGATGAGGAGCCTTTCGCAGCTTTAGCATTTAAGATTATGGCAGACCCATTCGTAGGAAAGCTCGCATTCTTCAGAGTTTATTCAGGTACAATGAACTCAGGTTCATACGTACTTAACGCTACAAAGGGTAAAAAGGAAAGAGTTGGACGTATCCTTCAGATGCATGCTAACCAGAGATCTGAGCTTGATAAGGTTTACTCAGGTGATATCGCAGCAGCAGTTGGATTCAAGTTCACAACAACAGGTGATACAATTTGTGATGAGCAGCATCCTGTTATCCTTGAGTCTATGGAATTCCCTGAGCCGGTTATTGAGCTTGCTATCGAGCCAAAGACAAAGGCAGGTCAGGGTAAGCTTGGTGAATCATTAGCAAAGCTTGCTGAAGAAGATCCTACATTCCGTGCTCATACAGATCAGGAAACAGGTCAGACAATCATCGCCGGAATGGGTGAGCTTCACCTTGAGATCATCGTTGACAGACTTCTTCGTGAATTTAAGGTAGAAGCTAACGTTGGTGCACCACAGGTTGCATACAAGGAAGCTATTACTAAGTCAGTTGAAGTTGATTCTAAGTACGCTAAGCAGTCAGGTGGACGTGGTCAGTACGGACACTGTAAGGTTCGTTTCGAGCCTATGGATGCTAACGGCGAAGAATTATTCAAGTTCGATTCAGAAGTCGTTGGTGGTGCTATTCCTAAGGAATACATCCCTGCAGTCGGTGAAGGTATCGAAGAAGCTACTAAGACAGGTATTCTTGGCGGATTCCCTGTTGTAGGTGTACATGCTACAGTTTATGACGGATCATACCATGAAGTCGATTCATCAGAAATGGCATTCCACATTGCAGGTTCTATGGCGTTTAAGGATGCTATGCAGAAAGCAGCTCCTGTACTTCTTGAGCCTATCATGAAGGTTGAGGTTACAATGCCTGAAGAGTACATGGGTGATGTTATCGGTGACATCAACTCACGTCGTGGACGTATCGAAGGTATGGACGACGTTGGTAACGGTAAGATTGTTCGTGGTTTTGTTCCACTTTCAGAAATGTTTGGATATGCTACAGACCTTCGTTCAAGAACTCAGGGACGTGGTAACTACTCAATGTTCTTTGAGAAGTATGAGCCGGTTCCAAAGTCAGTTCAGGAAAAGGTTTTGGCTGATAAGAAGGGCTAAATATAGCCTTGAAAAAACCGAGGGTTTGAAATATAATCAATAATAGTCGGTTTGTTTATAGAACAGTACATTATATTTAATCTAACAAGGAGAAATTAAAAATGGCAAAAGCAAAATTTGACAGATCTAAGACTCATTGTAACATTGGTACAATCGGTCACGTTGACCATGGTAAAACAACTCTTACAGCAGCTATCACAAAGGTTCTTGCTGAGAGAGTAGAAGGTAACGAGAAGGTTGACTTCGAAAACATCGATAAGGCTCCGGAAGAGAGAGAAAGAGGTATCACAATCTCTACAGCTCACGTTGAGTACTCAACAAAGAAGAGACATTACGCTCACGTTGACTGCCCAGGCCATGCTGACTACGTTAAGAACATGATCACAGGTGCAGCTCAGATGGATGGTGCTATCCTCGTTGTTGCTGCTACAGATGGTGTTATGGCTCAGACAAAGGAGCATATCCTTCTTTCAAGACAGGTTGGCGTTCCATATATCGTAGTATTCATGAACAAGTGCGATATGGTTGACGACGAAGAGCTTCTTGAGCTCGTTGAAATGGAAATCACAGAGCAGCTTGAAGAGTACGACTTCAAAGGTTGCCCAATCGTTAAGGGTTCAGCTCTTAAGGCTCTTGAAGATCCTTCATCAGAGTGGGGCGACAAGATCATGGAACTCATGGACACAGTTGATGAGTACATTCCGGATCCAGAGAGAGAGACAGATAAGCCATTCCTTATGCCTATCGAGGACGTATTCTCTATCACAGGTCGTGGTACAGTTGCTACAGGTAGAGTAGAGCGTGGTACACTTAAGATGTCAGAAGAAGTTGAAATCATCGGTATCAAGGAAGAGACACAGAAGTCTGTTGTAACAGGTATCGAAATGTTCAGAAAGCTTCTTGACGAGGCATATGCTGGTGATAACATCGGTGTTCTTCTTAGAGGTATCAACAGAACAGATATCGAGCGTGGACAGGTTCTTGCTAAGCCAGGTTCAGTAAAGTGCCACAAGAAGTTTACAGCTCAGGTTTACGTTCTTACAAAGGATGAAGGTGGACGTCATACACCATTCTTCAACAACTATCGTCCACAGTTCTACTTCAGAACAACAGACGTTACAGGTGTTTGTAACCTTCCAGCAGGTACAGAAATGTGCATGCCTGGTGATAACGTAGAAATGACTATCGAACTTATCCACCCAGTAGCTTGTGAGCAGGGTCTTACATTCGCTATCCGTGAAGGTGGTAGAACAGTAGAACAGTTGGTTCAGGAAGAGTTGCTACAATTATCGAGTAATGTACGCGAAAGCAATGAGATAAGCGCATAAAGGTGCGTAATAAACAGCCACTGCAAGCTTGCTTGTGTGTGGCTGTTTTTGCGTGCCTGCGGGCATTTGACGAATGCCCGCGACCGAGGAAATGCGAAGCATTTTCGAGGTGCGCTTAGTGGCTATGAATAGCTTCTCTTTGCTTATTTTAATGGATTTGTGCGGGCATTTAGCGAATGCCGTGACCGACATGAAGCGAAGCGAAATGGAGGTGCGCTTAGTGGCTTCCGAGGTTTTCATTGGAAGCCTTTTTTACATTTCGGAAATAAAAA
>SFNX01000059.1 GCA_004552595.1 Lachnospiraceae bacterium
GTATACTGCTAAGAATAAGTATATTGCACGCGTTAAAATTGAGAAGCTTTTCAATAACGGAGCACTTTCAGGATATGGTGCTTCAGTTGAATACTTTAAATATAATGTCAATGACACAACTGATATCACTAAACTTGGTGATGGTCTTACGGCGATGTCATTTGACAATACTTACGCTGCAAAGGGTGAGACTATTCTTTATGCAAAAAAGGAATTAACAAACAGAACTCTTGTAGCTAATGAATTTACATTCGAGCTTTATGAGAGAACTGATGATGGTGACATCAAAATTGGCGAGAAGACGAACGATGCAGATGGAATAGTAAAATTTGATAAGATTACATATCCTAACCTTAAATCAGTTGGTGAACATATATATGTCATCAAGGAGGTAAAAGGAAATCTTTCAGGAGTTTCATATTTTGGAGGCGAGAAGGTTGTAACAGTTGATGTTGCTGATAATGGTAGTGGTGCACTCTCTGTTACGCATAAAGATGCAACAGAATCTAACCCTGTAGTAATCACAAATACATATAATGCCAATGGCGAAGTGACATTTGCAGTTACAAAGGAGATTATTGGCAATGGTACATTATCTCAGGATAAGGAATTTAGCTTTGAATTAAATAAAATAATAGATGGAAAAGCCGAGACTATTGAGACTGTAAAGATAGCTGGTGATGGTGATGCAACATTTACCACATTAAAGTATGAACTTAGTGATAAGGGTAAGGTATATAAATATACTATCAGAGAAGTAATTCCTGACGGGGCGAAAGGCTATCCGGAAGGTTCAGCTACTCCATCGTATTATATGATTCCTGTTACTTCTGAATATTATGATGGAATTAAGTATGACCCTACAGTTCATGAGATTACTGTAAAGGTTGACGATAACGGTTCGGGTAAATTAGTTATTACTCAGGAACTAGATAACTCTCATGTAGAAAGTGTTAATGCAAAATTTACTAATGAATATAATCCTAGAAACCTTTATGCATGTATAGAAGGTAGAAAGAAAATCGTTGGCAGCAACATAAAATTAAATGATGGAGATTTCACATTTAAATTTGAATTAGCTGAGGATTACGGCGATAAGATTTCTATACCTGTTAAGGGAGAGATAACACCTTGTAATGCTATGTATGAGCAGTATAAGGTTACTGAAAATGGAAAAGAGTATTACACTTCTAAAAATTTAGCATCAGGTGAATTTGGCTTACATGGAATTACATTTAATGCACCGGGTACATATACAGTCAAGGTATCTGAAATTAATGGTGGTGAGTCAGGATGGATATATGATAATAGTGAATATACCTGGACATTTGATATTATTGATAGTGGAGAAGGGTATTTAAGACCTAGGGACACTAATTCAGAAGTTAAAGTAGTAAAAAATGATTCTGTTAATTATAAACCAGAAGACATGATTTTCGAAAACACTTATGTTTCTGGAGGCAAGGCTGTAATTAATGCTCAGAAAGCTATAAGTGGTGATTATGATAAAACAGTTCAACAGGGTGAATTCAAATTTGAACTGCTTGATGGAAACAATGAAAATGCTAACAGAGTCGGCGAAATAAAAGAGACCGCTGCAGGCGGTAGTGTTACTTTTGATACAATTGAGTATACACTTTCATCTTTAGAAGGAGCAAAAGAGAAGGACTTTGTATATTATGTTCATGAAGTTCTGCCGGACAAATTAAAACAGTCTGAGGTTACCGATTCAAAAGGTGCAAAGAGAACAGTTGGGTATTCTTATGATGATACATATCATAAGGTTACTGTTCATGTTGCACTCAATGATACTACTAATGAGCTTGATACTACAGTAACATATGAGGACGGAAACGTTGCTACAATAACAAATAAGTACGAAGCATACGGCTCTGTGAAATTTGGTGGTAATAAGAAGCTCCTTGGCAGGAAGTTTAAGGATGACGATTCAGGTAGATTTAGTGCGATACTTATTGACGAGGCTACTAACGAAGTTATTGATACAGCATCAATAAATAAGAAGTCAGGCTTGTTTAATAATAATGGTGGTGAGTTTACATTTAAGACTCTTGAGTATACAAAGCCGGGAAATTATAAGTATCTTGTGAAAGAAGTCGGCGAAGTAGAGGGAATTACAAATGATACTACTATTTATGAAGTTACTGTATCTGTAACAGATATAAATGGTGATGGTAAATTAACATGTGTACCAACATATGGTAATAACGCACCAGAAATTACATTCGTAAATACATTAAATACTCCTGGTAAGGCTAATGTTATAGCTAATAAGAAGCTTGACTTTGGAACACTAAAGAGAGACCAGTTTAGCTTTATATTAATTGATAAGGCAACTAATGAAATAATTGATACTAAAAAGAATGACGAGTCAGGTTTAGTTCAATTTGATCAGATTGAGTATACGCTTGACCAGTTAGAAAAGGTTGATGGTAATCCAGTTCCAACTACGTTCTACTATACAATTAGTGAAGTAAATGATGAGCAGGAGGAATATGAGTATTCAACACTTTATTATAATGTTGAGATAACAGTTTCGCCTGGTGATGACGGACTTACAACGGAGGTTATTTATAAGGATCCAAATGGATTAAAAGTTAAACCTGGAGAAGTAGTGTTTGAGAACAAGTATAAAGCTGATGGTAAGGTTCAATTTGAAATATCAAAGACTCTTACTGGCAGGGCAATGGATAACAAGCAGTTCTCATTCGAACTTCGAGACGAAAGTGGAAATTTAGTTAAGCTTTATGATGAGGAAGGCAATGAAACATTTGACGGAATAGTATATTCACCGTCATCCGATGCTGGTAAGGCTGTTAAGATTGCTTTTCCTGAGATTCAGTATACTCAGGCAGATTTAAATGAAGAAGCAAGCCGTGCAATTGATACTGATGGTACATTTGCTAAGTACTACACAATCAGAGAGGTAATCCCAGGAAGTATCGCTGAAGGATATACATATGATGCTTCAGTATATAATGTACAGGTTACATTAAAGGATAACGGCAAGGGTAAAATTGTTACAGATTGGAAAGCATACAAGGCAGGAGAAGTAACTGCTGAAAAGAACTTCTTGCAACAGATATGGAAAAACCTTGTTGCATTCTTCACAGGTAAAAATGCGAATCAGAATGTCGTGTTTAAGAACAAGTACGTTGCAGAAGGCGAATTAAAGCTTAAAGCTATTAAGGAGACAAACGGAGTACTTAATAAGGACTACTTCTCATTTATCCTTAAGGGTAAAGACGAAAACGGTAAGGATATTTCCGAGACAGTTACAAATGATGCTAACGGAAACGTTACATTCAGCGCAATTAAGTATACAAAGCCTTCATCAGAGCCTTATGTATATACAATAAATGAAGTAATACCTAAGGATAAGGATAAGAAGGCAGGATTTACATATGACGAAACTGTTTATACAGTAAAAGTAACAGTTACTGATGATGGCAGTGGTGTGTTAAGCGTTAATGCTGATATTACTGCACGTTCAAAGGATAAAATCAGTGCTGTATCAACAGCTGTATCAACAGTAGTAACAAATACTGACGGTTCAAGTAAGGGATTATGCGAGCCGGATGCAGTTAAGTTTGTTAACCCATATACAACCGGTGGTGCAAGTGTTGTAATCGATGGTAACAAGGTTGTTGCAGGAAGAAAGGCACAGGTAGCTAAGGACGAGTTTACATTTAAGCTTAGCGGAGGCGACTTAACAGAAGACCGTTTTGCTTCTACTGAAGCAGGCGGAAGATTTACATTCGGACCGATAGAGTATTCATATGAAGATCTTAACGGTAAGAATGAAGAAACATATACATACACTGTATCTGAAGTAATTCCTTCTGAAAAGGATGCTAACATTACATATTCAAATGAAACTTATACTGTAGTAGTGACACTAAAAGATAATCATGACGGAACATTGTCTGCAACTAAGACAATCGTTGGCGCTAATTCGATTGTGTTCACGAATACTTACAGTGCTGCTAATTCGTTACCATTACAGGTTAAAAAGACTGTAACGGGCAAGAAAGTATCTGATAATCTTGACTTTTCATTTGAACTTTCAGGTACAGGAATTGATCCTGCAATTGTTGTAAATGCCAAGGCAGGTGAAGTGGCTTCATTCCCTGACAGACAATTCAAGTTAGAAGATTTATATGATGAAGCTACAAAGACATATGGTAAACGCGAATACGATTATAAGATTCGTGAAATTCCTAACGATGGAGAAGAGTATGCCGGTTATGAATTTGATACAACTGAGTACAATATTCACGTTGAAGTAACAAATGAAAGTTCAGACGGCAAGTTAACCGTAAGAAACAGAGTAGATATTGTTAAGGATGGTGTTACTACAGAAGGTACATTAGAAGATGTTACACCGGCAACGTTTATTTTCAATAACCCATATAAGGCTGACGGTCAGACAGAAATTGTTGGTACAAAGACATTAACAGGAAGAACTTTAGAAGAAGGTGAATTTGAATTTGTACTTTTGAATGACGAGTCAGAGGTTATTGCAACTGCTTCAAATGATGCAAACGGAAACTTTAAGTTTGGCGGAGAAGGAACAGATATCCTTAAATTCACACAGGAAGATGTAGGTAAGACATTTAACTACACTGTTAAGGAAGTAATTCCTGAAAATAAAGCAGACAGACTTCCAAATGTTACATACGATGGCACAGTTATTAACGTAGCAATTGAAGTATGTGATGCCGGTAAGGGTAAGCTTTCATTCAATCAGACAGTAACTAATGGAAGAGGCGGCAAGGTTGCATTTGTTAACGAATTCATTGCAGATGGCTCAATACAGTTTAAAGTAGATAAGAAGTTAACAGGTAGAAATCTTAATGACGGTGAATTTGAGTTTGTTCTTAAGCAGACTAAGGGCGGTAAGATTAAGTCATTTGAGAGCGGTGAAAAGACCGTAACAAATAATGCAGCAGGTGCTGTTGATTTCGGAAGTATTGCATTCGATCAGACTGAGGTCGGAGAATATGAGTTTGAAATTACTGAGAAGTCAGGTGATATTAAGGGTGTTACATACTCTAATAATAAATACACTGCTAAGGTTAATGTATCGGTTAAGAACGGCGCACTTGCTGTTGAAAAGACTGAAGAAACAGGAAGCACTACTTTCGAAAATAAATTTATTGCATCAGCATATGTTGATTTAGGTGGTGAGAAGATTCTTAAAGGCTTCGAGTCTGATAAGATTAAAAAGGGTGAATATACATTTATCCTTAAAGATTCAGAAGGCAATAAGATAGCTGATACAACAGTAAACGGTAAGGGCGAATATAAATTCAGCCATAATGATGTTACTGCATTAAATTACACTCAGGATGACTTAGAGTACAACGCAGCTACAGGCAAGTACACAACCGTTAAGACATATACTGTTGAAGAATATGAACCTGAAACTCATGATGAAAAGATTACTTATGATAAGAAGGTTTATACAGTTACAGTAACTCTTGACTTAAATACTGTTACAGGTAAAATGAGCGCAGTTGCAACAACTGATAAGGGCGCCAAAGCATCTGAGATGAACTTTACTAATATTTATGAAGATGAAAATGAGTGGGCTCCATCTGTTACAAAGACAGTTGTAGGTAAGAATTACGAAAACGGTAAGTACACATACAAGCTTACTGAAGTAGACAAAGACGGAAATGTTGTAGCCGGTGGTTACACAGAAGAGATTAAGAATACAGACATTACTACAAGCTTCTCTTCAATTAAGTATAATCAGAGTAAACTTGGAACATACTATTATAAGATTGAAGAAATTAATACAGAAGACGGAACAGCAATAGACAAAACCGTTTATTATGCAACTGTAGTAGTTGATGTTGATGAAACAACACAGGCAATCTCAATTAATGACACTTATACTAAGGTGTCAGGAGATGAGACCACAGGAGCTACAGAAGTAGTATTTACCAATAAGTACAAAGCTTCATTAGAAATTCCTCTTGAAGGTCTTAAGAAATTAGAGAATAGAAACCTTAAGGCAGATGAGTTCTCGTTCGCAATTATGGACGGAGACAAGGTTCTTGTTAATGACGGCAATGAAATGATTGCTAAAAACGTAGCAGGAACAATGAATGACAAGGGAGTTGCCGAAGGTAAGTTTGTATTCCCTGTTATGAAGTTTGACCAAGAAGTATTTAAGAATGCTTCAGGCGGATATGACAGTGAGAAGGAACTTAAGTACACAGTTGTTGAGCAGAAAAAGGATAACTGTGGTGGTATCACTCAGTCTCAGGAAAAGTACAGCCTTGTTATCAAATTAACGGCCGGTATTGACGGAATTACTAAGGAAGTTAAGATCGATAAGCTTGGAGAAAACGGCGGAATATTCGGTCTTAAGGATGGTAAGGCAAAGCTTGAATTCACAAACGTATATGAAGCAACGGGCGAGTGGGATCCGGAAGGCTGGAAGGAGCTTGTAGGACGTGACCTTAAGGATGGTGAATTTGAGTTTAAGATTAGAGAAGTAGACTTAAAGAATGATACTGTAAACGGTCACGAATACGTTGTTAAAAACGTTGGAAACCAGATTAAGTTCTCAAGTGATGACGTTGTTTCTAAGGGTGATTACTTCCTTAAGTATACTCAGGATGATTTAGGTCCTAATGGAAAAGCAAACTTTATCTATGAATTCAGCGAAGTTAAGCAGGAAACAGCTACAGGAATTAAATTTGATGAAGATATCTATAAGATATTAGTGGAAGTTTCTGATAATGGAGATGGAACGCTTAATGTAAAGGTTGACAGAGATGACCTTCTTAATAAACTTACTCAGAAGATTAAGGATTCTAACTTAGAAGATAAGAACATAAGCGAAAATGCAATATTCTTATTCAAGAATGAATACGAAGCTTATGGTTCACTTGACCTTATCGGAACTAAGACATTTGACGGACCAGAAGAGTTCTTAAAAGACTTTAAGTTCACAATTAAGGAGACTACAGAAGGTAAGGAAAGTTATGAAGATACAGTTTCATGTGATGAAAAGGGCGTCATTACATTCTCAAAATTAAGCTACAAGTACAAGCCAATGGAGCGTGATGACAGAGGCACTCATACTTATGAGATAAGGGAAGTTATTCCTGCAGATGACAGCAAGGCTCTTGGTGTTAAGTACGATAAGAGAGTTTATAAAGTGACAGTTGATGTTACTGATAAGGGCGAAGGAAAACTTGTTCCTGTTGTTAAGAGCATTACAAGGGAGTTGATTGGTGACGGACAGGAGCCAAATTATGACTTCTTCGTAGGAAGTGGTGAAAACAGAGCTAACTACTTTACATTTGAAAATAAGTATGAAGCAAATGCTGACTTATTGTTCAAGGGTATGAAGTTCCTTAAGAGATATGAAGACTCTAAGGATTATATTACAGGTGATGAACTTAAGAACTTTGAATTTGCATTATACAGAGTAGATGCAACAAAGGATACATTGATTGATTATGCAACTGCTTCAGCAGATGGAAGCTTTGTATTAGGTCTTGATGATAATGGAGACATTTCAGAAGGTGTTAAGTTCACACAGAAAGATATCGGACAAACATACACTTACCTGATTAAAGAGACAACAAAGGTTGGCGATGGTGTTGTATATGATGAAAATGTTTATGAAATAACAGTAGTAGTTAAAGCACCGGCTGCAGGCTCTGATAAGCTTATACTTGATGTTACAGCGATTGATAAGAGCGGTGCTACAGTAGCAGTTAAGCTTGAAAATGATAAGTATCTGTACACAGCTTCAACGTTTAACTTTACAAACTTAAAGCCTGAATATACAGTTATTTCAGGTGAGAAGCACTGGGTAGGCGGACCGGCAGATGGAAGCAGACCGGACGAAGTTACAATTAAGTTATATGCAAGTAATGTAGGTGTAGGACAGCAGGTTATCAATACAGCAGTTGCCAAAGCACCTGATTGGAAGTACAGATTCGATTCATTCGAAAACGGTAAGAAGCTTCCGGCATATACAACAGACGGTCAGAAGATCGTTTACAGAGTTGATGAAGTTGAAATCCCTGGCTATCTGTCAGAGAAGGTAGAGGTTGTAGAAGGAAAGGTATATGATTTCTACAATACATACGGTGAGCTTCTTATCAGAAAGGTTGATGCAATAACCGGCGCAACGCTTGCAGGTGCAGAACTTGCTATTCTTGATTCTGCAGGTACAGAAATCGACAGATGGGTATCAGGAACATCAGCTCATGCAGTAGATATTACTAAGGTTGAATTTGATAAGACATACACATTACGTGAAGTAAGTGCTCCTACAGGTTACAAGGTGGCTCCAGATCAGACATTTACGTTTAAGAAGGGCGAGACTACTGTAGTAACTATGAGAGATGAGAAGATTACAGGTTCAGTTAAGCTTAGAAAGCTTGATGCTACAACAAGAGCAGCTCTTGAAGGTGCAGAGTTTGCACTTTACAGAGAAGACGGCTCAAGAGTATATGCATCAGGTACAGCAGGATCATACAGATACTCTGAGACAAGCTCAAACGGAAGATTTGTAGTTAATGCAGCAGGAGAGCTCGAGGTTACAGATTTACCATACGGCTCATACTACTTCACAGAGACAGTTGCTCCTGCAGGATATATTAGAAGCACAGACAGATTCTCATTCTCAGTGCTCAGTGATGGAGAGACAGTTGAAGTTGTTGCTCTTAATGCTAAGGAAGTAGGTTCGGTAAGACTTAGAAAGACAAATGCAGACGGTTCAGTATCACTTGCCGGTGCAGTATTCGAGCTCTATGCTAAGACACCTACAACAGTATCAAGTGCTATAGCAGCTACAATTTACTCTGATGTATATTACAGAGTTGGTACATACACAACAGATGCTTCGGGTGAGATTTATGTAGGCGACCTTCCTTGGGATGATTACTACTTCGTAGAAGTAGAAGCTCCTGCAGGATATGAAGTCAATACAGATGTAAACGGCGATCCAATCGCATACACATTCACAATTGGCTCATCAGCTACAGCAACTGTTTCATACGATTTAGGACGTATTACTAACAGCACAACTCCTCCTGATACACCGGTAGTTCCAAGTAGCGGTGGAGAAGTAAGAGGAGAGAGAAGACCTACAGATACAGGCAGACGTTCAGGTGGCGTATTATCAGGAGTACTTGGTGTACGTGCAGCACCGAAGGCAGGCGTTCTTGGTGAGAGACTTGGTCCTGTTACAGGAGATGCATTCAATATCTTCTTATGGACATTACTCCTTCTTGCAAGCATTGGCTCAATTATTGCAGTAGCAATTGCTAATGCCAGAAGAAAGAAAAACGCCAGATAATTAAATAATTTTCGAATCTGATTCGATTTATGGGAGGGCCCTGACGCGAATGCGTCAGGGTTTTTCTATTATTTATATCTAATATTTCATTTTTAATCTGCTATCGAAAAAATAATAACTTCGTGTTAAAATATTATGGAGTATGCATTTTAATTATTCACAGAATAATCATACAATATGTATATTATATTTCTTAATAAATAAAGGAGTATTTTAATAGATTATGAACAGTTTTTTAGACAAAGCAGAACGAAAATACGGAAAATATGCAATTAATAATTTATCGTTATATATTATTGTTGCATATGTAATTGGCTATATATTGTCACTTACCGGAACAGTAGATTTTTTAAGGCTTAATCCATATGAAATAGTACATGGACAGGTATGGAGAATTATTACATGGATAATCGTTCCACCATCATCGCTTGGTATTTTTACAATTATCATGCTTTTTTTCTATTATTCACTTGGAAGAAGTCTTGAAATGACCTGGGGCGCATTCAGATACAATGTATATATTTTCTCAGGAATGATATTTACATTTATCGGTGCAATGCTTTTATATGTATTCTTTGCATATGCAAGTAACAATAATCCCGAAGAAGTCGGATTTGTAATAAGTATGTATGTCACTACATATTACGTCAATATGTCCATTTTCCTTGTTTTTGCAGCACTTTATCCGAATATGCAGGTGCTACTATACTTCTTCATTCCGATTAAGATTAAGTGGATGGCAATACTTTATGCAGTGCTTTTAGTAGTTGAAGTTGTTCAGATCAGATCATTGCCGATTATTATTATTCGAGGTGTGATTTTGCTTGCATCGCTTCTTAACTTCTTAATATTCTTCCTTAACTCAAGGAATATGAAGAGGTTTTCGTATGCTGAGAGAAAGAGGCAGGCTGATTTTAGAAATTCTGTAAATCAGGCAAAATCAACAGGTGCAAAAGATTCAACAACCGGTAAGATATCAAAGCATAAATGTGCAATTTGCGGAAGAACCGAGCTTGATAATCCTGATCTTGAGTTCAGGTTCTGCTCAAAATGTAACGGTAATTATGAATACTGTAACGAACATTTATTTACGCACAGGCACAAAGAGTAATAAACATAACGAAAGAAGGATAAATTCATGCATAGCGCATATGAAGTAGTAAAAGAAAAGAATGTCGTTGATTTGAATTCAAAGGGGTATCTTTTAAGGCATAAAAAGACAGGTGCAAAGGTTTTTATTTTGTCTAATGATGATGAGAACAAGGTATTCTACATAGGATTCAGGACGCCGCCGTATGATTCGACAGGTTTACCACACATTTTAGAGCATTCTGTATTATGTGGTTCTAAGAAATATCCTGTTAAGGACCCGTTTGTGGAACTCTGTAAGGGTTCACTGAATACATTTTTAAATGCAATGACATATCCTGATAAGACTGTATATCCAATTGCGTCATGTAATGATCAGGATTTCAAAAACCTTATGGATGTATATATGGATGCAGTATTTCATCCTAATATTTATGAACATGAGGAGATTTTTCGTCAGGAAGGATTTAGATACGAGCTTGAGAATAAGGACGATGATATTACAATAAATGGTGTTGTGTATAATGAGATGAAGGGAGCTTTTTCAACGCCTGACGACATTATGAACAGGGAGATTTTTAATACTTTATTCCCTGATACTGCATACGGCGTTGAATCAGG
>SFNX01000165.1 GCA_004552595.1 Lachnospiraceae bacterium
CTTTAATTTATAGTTTTTTCATCGAAACCATTATATCAAAGGCTAACGATTACTCTCATTTTTTATTTATTTTTCAACTGATAAAATCTTTACACTAATATGTTAAAAGAAGGTCCTAAATGCCCCATAGTATCGATACAACATAACTAGCAATCCAATACTCGATTTCTCTTTTGGTTCCACATTCTTCAGCGCTTATTAATTGTTGTCCAAGCGAAGATATTTTAACATCCTTTAATGATTCAACAGCATTATCTGTAATAATTATTGAAATTATTATCCATTTATTATAAAATCACAGCACACACATTTTTCTAATTATTCAAATTATTTATTTCGGCAATTCAATTCGCCGCAGTTTTTCAAGGGATTTTGGGAACCATAAAAGATAAGGAGGTTACCATGTGTGAATACACTGACAAAACTTTTTTTCCGACAGAGGGTGAACTACCGGTTTCAAGACATTGAATTTGATGAAATTAATTCGGTTATCGTGCAAAATCCAATATCTTTCGGGGAAACCATCAATTCAAAGACGATGGTTCTTGATGTAAAAGCCATCCTTAACAATAATAGTATTGTTAATCTTGAAATGCAGGTTATTAATTGTGGAGACTGGCCTGAACGTTCGCTTTCATACTTATGTCGTTGCTTTGACAACATTGAGAGCGGTCAGGGGTATGATTCCGTAAAAGGTGCTTTTCATATTGGTTTTCTTAATTACACTCTATTCCCTGATGCTCCTGTATTTTTCGCATCGTATGAGATTAAAAATGCCGTTACAAACCGCCTCTATACTAGTAAGTTTGGGATATCTGTGGTAGACTTGACATTAATAGATATGGCAACTGATGAAGACAAGAAGCTTCATCGTCATTTATGGGCATCTTTTTTCAGAGCAACTACATGGGAGGAGATCAATATGATTGCAACACAGGATAAGAACATACAACTGGCAGCAACTAAGCTATATCAGTTATCCGAGGATCAACGAATTCGTGACGAGCTTTGGGCAAGACAAGATGCAATCCGTCAACAGATTGACTTTGAAAACTATCACAGGAGAAGGTACGAAGAGGTCGAGGCAAAACGTATTGAGGCCGAAGCTAAACTTGCCGAGACTGAAGCAAAAACTAATAAAGCTGAGGCTGAACTTGCCGAGAAGGATAAATCCATTGCCGAGAAAGATAAAGTAATTGCAAGTCTTATGGCTGAAATCGAACAGCTTAAGGCGGGGAAGTGATATAACACCGGATTACGGGATTCGCTACGCACTCTGTGCTTCGCTCATCGCAAGACCTCGTCTTGCTTATAAATACAAAAAAGAGTTCGTCTTGAATGCAAGCATTCATCCGAACTCTTTTTTTGTATTTCCCGTAATCCTCGGAAACTCTTGCGGAAGATGGGGCGAGCGTCGTCCAGTGGACGACATGCTGCGAGCCGACCGAGCCGGCAGGCGAGACCTTGAAACCACTGGGTTTCAAGGAACTCGTCGGCTGGCTCTAAAATGAAAAATGACCCAGATGAAATCTGAGTCATTTTCATTTTAAGTTGTGCGGAAGATGGGACTTGAATGAATTTGTACCTCAAAAAACACGATAGAAAGGGGCTTTTCAGCACATCATTTTCAAAAGTAACAAAAAAGTAACAAAACCATCTCCGCATTAATTTGAACAAGCCGACAAACTGAAATTTTCTGTTAGTTACAAATTTAAACTTACGAATATTTACCTAAAATTCTTTTATAGTTTCGATATACGAGATAAATACCTAGTGTACAGTCGAAGCATATCATGGCAACACCTAAATAGGGAGAAACAATAAATCCAATTCCCGAAATTAAAAATACAATGGCACACCTTTCGTACAATAGCGCCATTTCTTGGTTATATTCAACTACATTCTTTACCTTCGATTTTAATGTTGTATCTCCACTCCAAAAATTAATGGGTTCTCTACTATCTTTATTGTAGACAGAAATAATTAGAAATGGAAAAGCACACATTAAACAAGATACAAGTCCAATAATTTTTCCTACCACAATGATTTCCTCCGTAGAATTCAAATTTGTAAAGTTAATTATATCACGCCAAGCTATGAAAACATAGAAAATTATTTTTTAACTTTGATATATGTAATTTCTTGCCCTGTTTCCTCGTTGGTGTATTTCTTTTGATTGATAACCTTTGGGTTGTGTTCCACAGTTTTCATGAATAACTCCTTATCATCAATCATTATATTTTCAACTTCTGCGGTGTCAAGATTTCTGCTACATAAATAGCGGTGCTTTCCTTTGGTGGCGGTAATCATTTCTTTTGTGATGTATTTGGTTATATAACTGCTCACTTTCTGGGTGTTTTCAATTTTTGAAACCGTAGTAAATCCATATCTGAAAGTTTTGGAATTGACATTATAAATCTTTTTCCCGTTCTTTTTTATTCCACTATCTTCAAGTTTTAACTTATCGCAATTTGTACCGATACCATGAAAATGAATTCTCCCAGATTTATGGAATTCTGGAACAAAGATGTATTTAAAATCTGGGTTCTGGTCTTTTATATTTTTGAGAAATTGGTGTAATCGCTTATAGCATTTATCATAATCAAAACTATCTACTTGCTTTGGATCAAATGTGATTGTGAAAAATAATCCATTGCTCCAATCATTAGAAAAAGCATAATTATAGATTTTTTGCTTGGTTCTGCTTAAAGATGACTGCTCACTATGTTCCTTGCTTTCCTTTGTACGCTCTTTCTTGGTTCCTTTATTATACTCTACTCCGCCTATTTCTTCATATTCAACATGGGCGGAAGTCCTTTTATTACCCGTTTGAAATGGTATCTTAAAAAGTCGATACTCTTCATGATTTAAATACTTTACATGCTTCGTATTATAAAACTGTGTGGTTTCAAATATGGACTTAAATGCTCTGCCTTTGTAGTATCTCCAAGACGCTTCCTCTTTGGTAATCTTTTGACTTAATGCCAACTCTTTTATTTTCTGTTCCTCTTTTTG
>SFNX01000166.1 GCA_004552595.1 Lachnospiraceae bacterium
CACTTTTTATCTGAGTCATTAATGTCTGATAATATGCGTTATCGTGCTGATTCGTATATTCCATTGCAAGATAGTTGCCGTTGGCAAACCAGATATATGTAATTACTGTTATTACAAGCATAACTGCTGTAACAGAGTTCAATAGGGTTTCTACCTTATCAATTACCATTTTATTAGGTATAGCTGTGATATCAGAATTACAAGTTCTTATTGCCTCAAGACAAGCAATAGAGATAATAAACACGAATACAATCTCATATACCATGATTGAATACATTGTGCCTGAAGAAATAGCCATAATAATAATCAGATTAACCGCAATAGGGAGCACCGCGAAAACAAGCGATACAAGCACTTTCATATACACTTCTTTTTTCATCATCCATACTTTTACAAAAGTATACAAGAATACAAGAAAACAGATAAGGAATGCTATTTTTACTATTCTGTTAGGGTTCATTGAATAAACGTCAATAATAGGGAGCTTGAAAAATGTTTTGTAACATCTGATAATCCCCTCAATAAGCTGGTCCACACTGAGTTGACCCATTTTATCAAGGTTCTCATATGTCTCCATTTGCTTGCCTGTAATAGAGAGTGCAATTTTGCTGCCTGCAAGAAACAAAGCCATACATGCTCCAAGATATAAAACATAATTTATGCATTTTTTAATAGCTGTCTTCAATTCAACATTTTCAGTAATAAACCATACTAAAAGATTTCCGACAAGAATACATACGGCTGTTGTAAAATTGGCCTGATAAATTGCCATTCCATAGACCGTTAATGCTATTGCAATCATTACTTTCAGTATGTTCAACTTTTTCTTTGCAATTATCCATGCCCCGGCTGCTGCCATTGCTATACCTATGGCATAATAATGAGTAGTGAACATAAAAAACATCCTGCATGTCAATGCCGGAAATGTAGTCATAAGACCGCCAACAATAATTGCATAGAACTCGTCTTTAATATCTAATGCTGATACAACAAAACATGCTGCAACAGCGTACAAAATAATCGTCAGCGTTCCGTTAATAAAAGGTATTGTAAAGCAGTCATCAAATAGAACTTTCTGTATCCATACCGTTATTGATAAAGCCCATCTCCCAACTTCTAATCCTGTACCGAATCCTGTAGGTGTATGCCAGAGTTCATCGTAATTGTACAAATGATTCGTCAGGGCATATATATGTGCAAAAAGTCCGCAAATAAAAGCAGATAAAAAGCACATCTTAATCCGCTTATCTATATTGTCATATTTCTCTTTAATCGCAGAAAATACAGTCTTTTCCATTTTTCAGTCTTCCTCGCTGATAATTCTTATTAGAAAATATTGTGGTCAAATACAACAATATATCCATCATTATCAAATTCTATTACATCAACTGCATCTTTAACTATCGAATCAGAAAGAGTTTCGTATTCCCACGCTGAAAGAAATACGAAGTACCTGTCAACGCCTTCTTTTGAATCAAATTGCTGTGGTCTGATATTATATAGTCTCTTTGATATCTCTCCTTCTTCAGATACATCTATCGGACATACCTGAATTTTTGCATCCGACAGAACGGTAGTAACCTGAGCTGACCAGTATTCAGCATATCCATAATGTAAATCATTTTCTTCGAGAACTTTGGCAAGATTCTCAAATCTGTTCTCGCCTCGAAGAGCAGCAACTGAAAGAATTGAGCATCCGGCCGCTCCAATAAGTATTACAGATAACAGCAATCCAAATCTTGACAGCTCTTTATTTTTAATCAGCCATGCCGTATATGTTACGACAACAATAGCAGCGGTCATATATATTCCAACCATTCTGTGTGCTGTTCCCCTTGCCATACTAAAATCATAAATGAACAACGTAGACGATAAAAGAATAATATATGAAATAATAAATAACCTTATTACTCTGTTTTGTATTTTCTTGTATGAAGCTAAGGCAATAAATGGAACAATCATAACAGCAAATCCAAATAACGCCATATACAATACCTTTATTCCGGTAAATGATTCCATTGCAATATCAGATGATAAACCGCCTGCACATACTACAAGCATACACCTGATTCGGTCTTCAAAGTCCCATACCCAGTTTTGCCAGCTTTGAATTTCCTTGAACATATCATCATAGACAGTGTTTACACCTCTCTGCAAAATCTTGGAAATAACAAATCCGGCCATTCCGGCAATCATGGATACTATAGCAATAATAAGCGTATTAATATTTCTTTTACAAAACAGTTCATCGCCTGTGTCAATGAAACGTTCCACAATTGTCGCTCCAAAGAACGGAATAGCGAAGAATAATACAATTGTCAGTCCATTACTTAAGAAAAGCATTGTCAGAATAGATAACACAGCAATCCATACAATATTCTTCTTTTCACTAAATAAATGTTCTGAATCAATACTAATTTTACTATATACAGAAAGAGCTATTATCACAAACAAAAGACCCAGACTGTAATGAATAATATGCCCCCACATTATCATTCGGGTATTCTTTGTCGGAAGACTTAACAGAAGAACTATACCTGTGCATATTAGTGACATATTATCTGAGAATTCCATAGCTCTAAAAAGCTTATACAAGGAAAAGGCCAAAATAGCCAGGAACAAAACAAATCCAAGTGCATGTGCCTTATACCCCACTCCAAAAACGGCAACAAACGGAGCCATAAGCAATGAGCCTCCAAATGGGAGTGTATATGCATATGCCATCGTCTTATCAAACAACTTATCAAACAACCCATTTCCGGTAAGCATGGCCTCAGCCCACAGGATAGTGTCTGTAAAATCCGAATCAAATTCAACTTTTTCGCCAAACGCAATATAATACACCACCGACAGTATACCTACAACGAATACTGTCAGTGATGCTATTCTTTTTCTATCAATTACTTTGCTCATAGCTCATCAATATATTATTAATTCTCTTCAATCTCATCTGTCTCGACTTCTTTGTTCTTGTTCTCATCAATACCAAGCTTGTCGTTAACCTTTTTCTTAGCTTTTCTAAAATAAATACCTACTGCAGCACCTACGGCT
>SFNX01000167.1 GCA_004552595.1 Lachnospiraceae bacterium
TGTGAACTCATCCGGCAACTTTTTGAAAAACAACACTGCCTGAGCAATTTTCAGGCGATAGTCATAGATACTGCCGTCTGCATACTGTGCCAGACGCAGTTTCTTAGTAAAAAGCGAAATGCGGTCCCTGAATTTAGGAACAGCCGCGATCGCCTTGTCCAATGTAGTATTGGGCATGGTTATTTGTGGTGGAGGGGATTAATGACGGGGTTGTGAAAGAGGTCCGTCATCTCCCTTCACCTTTTAGAGAAACGTAAAATAAGTGTGAAATATTGTAGTGGAAGGTTATAAGCCGCAGGACTTTAGCTTTCTCACTGCAGTGAGAATTAGTACAACGGAGAAAGCAAAGAGCGTTTTCCTTCAGGATCCTTATTTTGAAGATGTAGCTCTTTTCTTCATAGCTTCAGCTAACGCAGGTTGCGAATACACCATTCTCACTCAAACCAGTTTGAAGACAAATGCAGACGGTACCGACAGCATGGTGGAGGAAGGAGAGAGGAAAGACAAAATTCTAAATGTCATTAAAGGTAACCCGAGGCTATTTGCACCCATGAAGTTAATTGTAAAAGACATGCCTGGAAATAAAGCGAAACTTCATGACCGATATATGTTCTTCTGGTATGATGGATATATTGAAGCATATACGTTATCCAACTCCTTGCAAGGCGCAACTCAAAAACAGCCTCTGCTTATAACGCAAATAGGTGATGATGCCTTGGAACTGGTGAACAAGCACATAGACGAATTGATAAATCAATCAACTGTTGATACGATTTTTGATTATGTTTCTGTTAGCAAGGATATTCTCCCTAGATGTGAAGAGATTGCAGACCAGGGATTCTATAACTGGCTGATAACTTTGGATTCGTTAAATGAAACCGATTTTGTCAAATCTGTTCTTCCCGATATCATCAGATGGAATACTATTCCCAAACTATCTACCTTAGGGTATTATCTTGCAACACAAATTCCTGACAGATGTGATAATTTGAGAAAGGAATTGTTGAACCAGATGAATGGCAGCGGTCGTTGGATTCAACGATTGAAAGACTATATCCTTGTACATCATTACGATACATACCCTTGTGGGTATCGTAATAACAAGCGGCGCTTATTTTGCCATTATGACATGGCGCATCTGTTAAGTCTGAAATTTGAGGAGATTGTTTCGAGAGGGGATGTTTCATTATTAGATTATGTTCAATCTGAGACCTTGACTTGTGGGGTGTATGGACAGTACTATGCAGCTTGGTTGTTAGTAAGATTGTCTTCTAAAGAGTTTATTGACATCTTGCGCCTATACAAGCCTACATACGACGGTATTACATCAGATAAATCAATTGAACCTATATCAAGGTCTGCAAATGTTCTTTTTCAAATACTGGTGAAGTATGCTTTGTATGTGGACAATACAATTATAAAAGAATTGCTTTCGGACAAGGATAAATGGTGTAGAGGTGTCGGAAGTCTGATATTGTTGTATCTGTCACGGAAAGATGACTTTAATCCTGCGGATTATAAGAATTATTTAAGTTCAGATTCAGAAGTAATTACACTTTGTAAAGCTGCATGGATGATGGTTCCTAAACCAGCGGATAAGCAATTCTTCTATGATTGGATGGTTGAATCATATAAATCTATAGGAAATGAAGATATTGTTATCCAGAATCTTGTAAGTTTGATGTTGGAAACGACATTTCTTGAAAGGAAGAAGGAGTTGGTGGAAAATGTTATCATGCCTCTTATTCAACCAGGGCTTGTAGATAAAAATAATGCCTGCTCAGAATTAATCAACGGTTTGTTTGATGACACTATTGATGATGAATCAAGAAGAAGGGAAGGACATTCTAATTATTATTCCATTCAGCGGGTTTTGCCTGCAACACTCCGCATTATCAATGGAGATTTGAAACCTCTGGTTGATAAATCGCAAGAGGCTTTTAGAAAGGCCAAGGCGGGGTTGAATGCATTAATTATTAAGACAGAAGACAATAAATTTTCAGCATGTAAGCCGTTGATGTATTTAAGGAATCTCCTGATATCAGTAAGTGAAGAATATCAAGACGTACAATCTAATCCAGAGATAGATGAGCTGTCACGTCTCTGCGCCGGAGTGGATAGGCTGTTGGATGATGTGGGATATAAAGATATCAAGAGAAAATTTGAATATAATTGCTAAAATGAATGGCAGATAATTCGATAAAACAAGATAGGCTTCGTCTCGCCTGCAATTGATGACTGATTTCTGATTACTGATTAATGATAAAAAAGCCCCATCCGCGCTTCGCAGCGAAAATAGGGAGTAAAAAAACACAAATCAATGATATACAAAAAAAACATATAAACATGTTAAACAAAAGTGTTATTTCTTTATCATATAGGCGAATTCCGTTGACGGCCGGAAGCAGGGACAGGCTTTGGGGGTGGCGCCGGGCATCTCGCAGTGGCCGCAGATGAGGGCCTTGGGGAACTGGCGATGGAGGTCGCGGAGGAGACCGATGAGGGAAGCTCGCTGCTTGAGGGTGCGGGTGTCCATCGGTTTGCCTTTGGCATCGAGACCGCCCTCATAGCAGATGCCGATCGAGCAGCGGTTGAAGGGTCGGCAATGGGCTCCTACCTCGTTGAGGCGGC
Organism: Lachnospiraceae bacterium; assembly: GCA_004552595.1. Taxonomy (GTDB): domain Bacteria; phylum Bacillota; class Clostridia; order Lachnospirales; family Lachnospiraceae; genus UBA2868. The sequence continues at coordinate 2,632 of SFNX01000167.1, forward strand.
GGTGCTGCGTCACGGTGCCATCACGGCGGATGTAGAAGTGATAACCCACGTCGATGAATCCACGCCGCAGATGGTCGCGCCTGAGCTGCTC
>SFNX01000060.1 GCA_004552595.1 Lachnospiraceae bacterium
TAATTTAATTGCAGACTTAAGTGTACTTCCGGGGTGTGAGGACATAAGATAAGGAACAACATACTGTTCTTTTCCTGTTTTGTCATTAACCTTTTTATACTCGTCAAGAAACTTTATGTAAACTTCATGTTCTGGCTTTCCCATTAGCTCTAAAACATCATTATCAACATGCTCCGGCGCAACTCTTAGCTGTCCGCTTATATGATGCCTGCAAAGCTCTCTCATAAATTCCTTTGATTTATCATAAAGGACATAATCAAACCGGATTCCCGACCTGATAAACACCTTCTTAATACCGTCAATTTTCCTAAGCTTCTTAAGAAGGGCTACATAGTCAGAGTGATCTGCCTTAAGATTAGGACAAGGCTTTGGAAATAGGCATTGTCTTTTAGCGCATACGCCGTTCTTTATCTGTTTATCGCATGCCGGATGTGTAAAATTTGCGCTTGGACCGCCGACATCATGGATGTATCCCTTGAAATCAGGATGTTTTGTCATTTTTACTGCTTCTTCAATAATCGACTCGTGGCTTCTTGCCTGAACCCTTCTTCCCTGGTGAAAAGTGAGGGCGCAGAAGTTACAGCCGCCAAAACAGCCTCTGTTGCCTGTTATTGAAAACTGAATTTCCAAAATCGCCGGAACCCCGCCACATTTATCATAAGAAGGGTGATACGTATTCATGAAAGGAAGCGAATAAACATCGTCCATTTCGCTTTCCGTTAATGGCGGCTGCGGTGGATTCTGAACTACCCATATCTTATTCGGGTAAGGCTCGATAAGCGTTTTTGCTGTAATTGCATCGGTATTCTCGTTCTGGATAGCAAAGCTTTTTGCATAATTCAGCTTGTCTTTGCATAACTCTTCAAAGGAAGGAAGCATAATAGCATCGGGTGCGACGCTTGAAATATCACTTATCCTGTATACAGTGCCTTTGATAAAAGTCAAATCCTTAACATTTATTCCGCTCTCAAGTGCTTCCGCGATTTGAACGATGCTCTTCTCACCCATTCCGTAAGAAATTATGTCTGCACCCGAATCAAGCAAAATTGAACGCTTAAGTTTATCGGACCAATAGTCATAGTGTGCTAAGCGTCGAAGCGAACTCTCGATTCCGCCGATTATTATCGGTGTCTTTTTGTATGTCCTTCTGATAAGATTGCCGTAAACTACGACTGCGTAGTCAGGTCTCTTTCCGCTTACGCCTCCCGGTGTATAGGCATCTTCAGAGCGGTGCTTCTTATTGACCGTATAGTGATTGACCATTGAGTCCATGTTACCCGCACTTACCAAAAAGCCGAGTCTTGGCTCGCCAAGCACGGTTACCGACTTGTCGTCCTTCCAGTCAGGCTGTGAAATAATACCGACTTTATAGCCGTGAGCTTCTAAAACTCTTGAGATAATTGCAGTACCAAAAGAAGAGTGGTCCACATATGCATCCCCTGTTATGTAAACAAAGTCGCATTGCTCCCACCCTCGTTTTTTCATGTCTTCTCTTGAAATCGGAAGAAAATCCTTCATCAGCACTCCGTAAGTCTGTTAATTGACCACGTACGAACGTTAATCTCTGCCACCGTACTTCCGCAATACGGACATGTCTTCACACCAAGTGTTTTAATCGGTGCACCGCAGTTAGGACAGTTATTTGATAAAAGTGTGTCACCCTCAGCAATCTTCTCTGCATCCTGAACATACATTAAATCAATATCGTAGCGTGTCTGGAACATATTGTCTTTATCGCCCTTTACAACATTTCCGTGAGAATCCGTAACTGAGTGAATGTATCCGACAGATGACTGTAATGTAATAACACAGTTACCCGATGTCTTTGAATAATTCTTAATCTCTGTTCTGTGAATCTTAATATCGCTGTAGTTTTCATAAAGGTGATTAGCCCTGTTTGATTCAATTCTGTTGTTAATTTGCGCCGTTAAATCGCCGGAAGCATTTATCAGTCTTGTTATATCTTGCGTGCTTATTGCATTGAAGGCTGACTTCATCATGTTTTCGGCTTTAACTTTAAATTCCGAATAGCTGAATTCAGGGAAGTCCTTCTCAATCCTTGGAAGGTACACGGAAGTCATCGCATTGACCGATTTAGGAGTCGTCTGCATCTCAAGCTCTTGCTGCTCAAAGTCACAAGTATTAACGAGTGTAGCAATCGGATCTAGTGCTCTCTTCACCTTAGCAATAACAACTAATATTACTATTGCAGCCGCAATTATTATTACTCCTGCAAATATAGTAAGTATTGAGCCAAATGCAACCATATTATTGCTCCTTCTTTTTATTATATGGGTGATTTTTTGGTTTTGGTTTTGGGTTTTATGTAAACTGATTATATCTCTTAAGTTTTTGTTACCAAATACCGTCTCTTAGTATAGAAATAATTGTATCATAATTTTCTGCTTTATGCGGAAAATTGCAGTTTGTACAAACCTTAATCCTTTTCCCGTCTTTTTCTATGTACTCGTTAGCTCCGGGACATTTTTCCATGCCATATAACGGGCAATAGCAAAACAGGCAGTTTATATGCTCTTCCCCTTTATGGCACGGATAATATTTACATTCTCTGTTTTCGAAATATTTATAAGAGTTGTTCATCACCATTTAATTATAACGTTGATGCTAAACTTTGCAAAGTGCAGTTTATTATTTATAAATTCAAAAGGCGGTAGCAAATGCTACCGCCCGAAGGAGAAGTGTTAGAAAACTTGTATGGAAAAGCCTTTCGGCTACATACCTTGTTTATATTTCATAATATAAAACGAATCTGTGTGCTAATTGTATTCAAATTGTGAAAAATTTGTGTTTTATAATCCGTTTATTTTTACGTTGAACAATAAATTATAATTACTTTTTGTTACCGATTGCTTCGCATATTAGCTTGAAAGGTACAAATAACACACCTGTTACAGGCCAAATAATCCATGTCATATCCCATCTGCCTGTAATAAAGCTGATAGCAAGGTATATTGCAGTTATAATACACCAGAATGCTCCGTATACCTTGTCAAAGCGCTTCATGTTTTTCTTTTCTACAGGATCATATTCATCAATCTGTAAAAGCTTCTGATATGAGCTGTATATCATGCCTGATGATACGAAAAAATAACATGCTATGCTTACGAATGCAAGAAGTACAGGTACCATAAGTGTGATAACCATATCCGATACTCCTGCAAAAGACGAAATAAGTAATGGAATAGGGCAGATAATGCATAACACAACTCCGGTTGTGATACAAATTCTGAAAGTCGGATCATAAGTTTCCTTTTTTCTCTTAACTACTGCTTCTACGCCATATAAAAGGTTTATCTGCTCTTTTTCAAGGAATTCATACTTTGAAAGCTTCATTCCATCCATAATAAAGATTACAACTGCTGCGGCAATCATTAAAAACATTACCGTGATTCCTACTCCGCCGGCAATAGCTTCTGTAATTCCAAATACATTTTCTTCTGACAATGCTCCAAGAATAATAAGTAATGCAGGTGCCATTACACATGTTGAAACTGCAAGTGCAAATTTCTTTGATATATCTTTTGTATCTTCAAGAAACTCTGTTGCAAATTCCATTGAAATAGGCTTTGAATCGCCATCTTGACTACTGTAGTCAATATTTTCCGTACTAACTACAGGCGAAGGCAAATCAACTATGTCATCCTTTGAATCCTTTAATAAGTAGTCTGTGCTTACATAGAAAAGCTGGCTCATCTTTATAATCTTTTCTATATCAGGAATTGAAGTACCCGACTCCCACTTCGATACTGACTGTCTTGATACGTTAAGCTGTTCTGCAAGTTCTTCCTGTGACCAGCCGTTCTGTTTTCTCAAGCTCATAATTTTGTCTGCTAAAATCATTTCTTTCTCCTAATTTTTAAACCGTTAAATTAACACCTCTTTATCGCGATACGACAATATTACGATTTTTAATGGTTGCAGGCTATAAAGTCGACTGTATAATTTGTCAACCGGTAGTTGCAACCGCGTATTTACGGGCTTTTTCACGTTGTTTTTTTACTTATAAACTTTAGCTTACGTCAGAATGAGAACATTTACAGCCAGGATTCATCATCAACATATGCGACAGATAAAAGTGCATCCATCCTCTTAACTTCTTCTTCGCCTTCAATTACATCTATTAGTTCAGCCGTTTCGAGTAAATCCTCAAGTGATTCATCCGGTCCGATTTCGTAATCTATATCCTGTTCACAAAGTGGACATGCGGCCTTAGCTTTAGTAACCTTTGATAAAAACCTGTAATCACACTTTTTGCATTCATAAAATCCACATTTTGTAGTTCCGTCTTCTAAAAAATACATATCTGCCCTTTCTACATATCTGATTGTATTATATATGGATTGCCCGCTTCCCGTTTATTATAAATTCTCTCAAGAAACACAACCATGATTTCTTTTCTGACAAGCGGATTTTTCTCATGTGCGAGAAAAACCTTCTTGACATCAAGCGATTTCAGCTTTTCAAGCTGGCTTTTCATGTGCTGCACATTATAAACCTTCTGCTGCTTTCGATAGTCTCTTCTGTTATCAAATTTGTCAACACACACATCCATTTTGCCACTCTCATCATCAATAGTTTTATATGCCGGATAAATCGCATCACCAATAAATGCCACCTCATCATTAACCGCCAGGCATAAACACCCCTTTGAATGTGATGATTCCATTGGAAAAATACGTATTTTCACGCCATCATCAATCGTAATTTCTTTATCAACAATATTTCCACTCTTGCAATACCTGTTCGTGTAGCTGCTTACATACAAATTAACGCGATTCCCTGTTGCAGGAATCTTAGCGATTCTCTCAAGATTCCCCATGTGATCTCTGTGAAAATGTGAAATCACAATATTTACGTCTCTTTTGCCAATCAGTTCATTTTGAAGATTCCACTCTTTTTCTGATAATGTCTCACAAATCAAGTGCTCTATAGTATCAAACGCCTCATCGTTTGCACCTACATCAAACACCCACGTCGCCTTATCACCATAAATCAATATTACATCTGATGAAAGCGGGTTCTCGCCACTCGTTACGTATTTTATTTTCTCAGAAATTTCCTTAATCACTTACTTCTCAAATCCTGATATATTTATATTACCTTTGCCTATGTCATCTTTTATATATAGGTAGAAACACACGCACATTACTGCAGAAAGGAGTGAACCAAGCGGTGCTGCAAATCCCATCGGATACAGCGTATTTTTAAAGCTTTCGCTCAAGAAATATGTGCCGGGAATTCTCACTAAGAGCACTGATGCGAGGTTATGTATAAATGATAGTCTTGATTTTTCGATTCCGCAAAAGAAGCCGCTAAAACAAAAATGGACAGCCGCAAATGTGGCATCAAAGCAATACGAGCGCAAATATTCGCATCCGGCTAACAGTACCGGTTCTTCTTTTGTAAAAAGGCATACAAGCGTATGAGGCATGAACTGGCAATATATCGCTACAATGATACCCCATGAAACTGTGATAATCAGACCGTAGTAGAGGCTCTTCTTAGCTCTAATCATTTGTCCTGCACCAAGGTTTTGCGCTGTAATTGCAGATATTGCAGAGAGGAACGCTGATGGAACTAAGAATATGAAACATATAATTTTCTCTACTATTCCAACGCTTGCTGCATCGATAAGTCCTCTGGAATTGGCAATTATCGTTATTACGATAAATGCAATCTGGATAAAACCGTCCTGCAACGCTACAGGAGTTCCAACGTTTAATATCTTAAGAATGCTGTCTTTATCAGGCTTTTCGTCCTTTAATGAAATACTGAAATTAAGATTAATCCGTTTTAAAGAAAAAAGCGAGACGATGACGCTTACTGCCTGGCCTAAAACCGTAGCAAGTGCTGCTCCCTTTGCGCCAAGTCCTAATCTCCCAATGAATGCAAAATCAAGAATTATGTTAACTATGCATGCTACCGCAACAAAGTACATCGGTCTTTTGGAATCGCCTGCGCCTCTAAAAATACTGCTGATTACATTGTATGCAATGATAAAAGGCAGCCCGATAAAACATATATACAGATATTCTTTAGCCTCTGTTACAGCTTCAGGTGGAGTTGACATAACTTTGACAATTCCTCTTGTACATATTAAAAGTACTGCCGTAATTACAATTGCAAATGCCGTGAAAAAGTAAATTGAATTTGCTACAATTTTTGATGCCCCGTCTTTATCTTTAGCACCGACACATCTTCCGACATGAACCGTTGTTCCCATCGCAAATCCAAGTATTATTACAGTAAGCATATGCATAATCTGACTTCCGATTGCAACTGCGCTCGTCGTTGACGCTGTATTGAAAAGCCCGACTATCATTAAGTCTGCCATTCCGTAAAACGTCTGCATAAAGGCAGCAAGTAAATACGGCATTGCAAATTTAATCAGTGTCGTTCCGATTTTTCCTTCAGTTAAATTCCCGTTCAAAGATTATAAACCTCCGTCTGCAGATTTGCCACGATTACTATTCTATCACATTATCGGGAAAAGAGTGCTACATACTGCCACCTTTACAATTACTACTAATTGTTATACAATGTTTTGGTTAATAACCATTAAGTATGAAAGGAGAAATACTTTATTATGTGGACAAGATCAGAATTAAAAGAAAAAGCGAAAGTGTCCTTTAAAGCCAACTACTGGTTATCGGTATTGGCAGCTTTAATCATAACACTCGTTTGTGGAGCAAGTGGTGGTTCATCAGGTCGTAATGCATCAAATTCCATATCTGCTGCATCTAAAGCATCAAACGAAGGCGGTATCGGTGGTGTTATTGTTCTTGCAACACTTCTTGGAGCATTGGCAATCGGAATTGTTCTTATTATCATTAAAATAGTTGTTGGTAATGCGCTCCTTGTTGGATCACAGAAGTTATTCATCAAAAACGAAGTTGATTTTGGCGATGCTAAAGCTAATAACATCGGATTTGTATTTAAGGAAGGTCACTGGAAAAACGTTGCAATTACAATGTTTCTTATGGATTTATTCACAGCTTTGTGGACACTGCTTTTCGTCATTCCCGGAATTATTAAAAGCTATGAATATAAAATGATTCCTTACCTTCTTGCCGAAGATCCTGAGATGAGCTATCAGGACGCTTTTGCAAAGAGTAAAGAAATGATGTACGGTCAGAAGTGGAACGCTTTTGTTCTTGATTTATCATTTATCGGCTGGCATATTCTTTCAGCATTCACACTTGGTATTCTTGGTATTTTCTATGTAATGCCATATTACTACCAGACAAGCGCAGAGCTTTACCTGACACTTAAGAATAACTAAAACGATAAAGGTACAGCTAATTAAGCACTTATTTGTACGAATATAAAAACGGTGTCGGATATCTGTCCGGCACCATTTTTATATGTAAAAATAATAAATTAACGTTATCTTAATCAGTCAACGCTAACTTCGCTGTGTATCAAATTGCGCACAGCCTCAACCGCTGTCTTAATTGCAAGTTCAGTGTCATGCACCTGAGTATTTGTTAAGCCCATCTTCGCTCTCTCCTGATTAGCAACTACCAAAAAGCATGAACCGACTCTTACCCTAAGGAACTGTCCTGCAATAAATAATGCAGCTGACTCCATTTCCGAAGCAAGACATCCCATTCTAAGCCATGCCTGCCATTTATTCTCAAGCTCGTAGCTAACAGGCATAACCTCAGGCTCATGCTGACCGAAAAACGAATCCTTGCATTGAACTACACCGACATGATGTCTTATATCAAGTGATTTTGCGGCAGCAACTAAAGCATTTGTAACATCAAGATTTGCAACTGCCGGGTATTCGATAGGTGCAAATTCTCTGCTCGTTCCTTCCATTCTGACAGCGCCTGTAGCAATAACTACATCTCCGCCCATGACGTCTTCCTGCATTCCGCCACACGTTCCGATTCTGACAAATGTGTGTGCTCCGCACTTAGAAAGCTCATCAATGGCAATTGCCGCCGAAGGACCTCCAATTCCTGTCGATGTAACACTCACCTTAACGCCGTCAAGCGTTCCTGTGTATGTAACATACTCTCTTGAATCTGCCACTAATTTTGCATCATCAAAAAACTCCGCAATTTTAGCACATCTTTTAGGATCTCCCGGCATAATAACATACTTTCCGATATCCTCAGGGCCAACCCCTGTGTGATACTGTTTTCCTGAACCCTCTGCATAATCAATCATTCGAAATACCTCCTATTATCTAATTCTCTAAGCGAAAAAATTGTTTTCGTAATCGCTAACCCATTTGTGTTTTCTTTGTGGTTAGGATTATACCAGATTGTGTCGATTCCTGCGTTAATGCCACCGAGAATATCACTTGTGAGCGAGTCGCCGATTATTACAACTTCGCTTTTATCTGTAATTCCCTCTTCCATAAAGAGTGTGTCAAAAAAGGCAACGTTAGGCTTTTCGACTCCAATGTCCTCTGATATATAAACACCGTCAAATATTATATCAAGCCCGGAAGTCTTAATCTTCTTCTCCTGTGCTATTTTCGTTCCGTTTGTAACGGCAAGTAATCTGTATTTCCTGCTGCCGTCTTCGTTAAGCTTACCCTTAAGCATTGTAAGAAGTTCTATAGCGTAGTCTTCAAATACAACGTATTCGCCAAGCTCAAGCTGATAGTCTTTGTTAAAATCAGAAGCAATTGACGTGTCAACATTAATTGACTTAAAAAATTCGACAAATCGTCCGACCAGGATTTCCGGTTTTGTCATTTCTCCTCTTTCCAGAGCCTGCCAGTATTTGTCATTGATTTTAGCATAATCGTTCACCATTTCATCGGTGCACTCGATAAGCTTGTATTTTTTGAACAACGCTTTAATTGCAAGATTTTCTGCTGCCTTGAAATCAAGTATTGTTCCGTCTATATCAAAAAGTAAATATTTATACATATTAATTCCTAATTCTTGAATAGCGGTGTTGAAAAATATCTCTCTGCCGTATCAGGAAGGACTGTTACTACTGTCTTTCCTTTTCCAAGGTACTTAGCAAGTCTCTTTGCTGCGGCAACATTTGTTCCGCTTGAAATACCACACATTATTCCCTCTTTTGATGCAAGCTCTTTTGCCGTATTAAGTGCTTCCTCATCAGAAATAATTGCGATTTCTTCATATATGCTCTGGTTAAGTACCGGTGGAATTACTCCATCGCCAATTCCCATCTGAATATGATTTGATACTGTTCCTCCGGCAAGAACTGCTGCATTAGCCGGTTCTACTGCCCATATAATAATGTCAGGGTTTTGTGCCTTTAGCGTTTCACCAATTCCCGTAATTGTACCGCCGGTTCCGATTCCTGAACAGAAGCCGTCAATTGGTCCTGCAACCTGTTCGAGTATTTCAAGTCCTGTATGGTGCTTGTGAGCCATAGGATTTGCCTTGTTTTCAAACTGCTGCGGTACAAAGACATTAGGATCTTCCTTTGCCATTCTCATTGCAGTCTGCATACATTCGTCTATTGCTTTCCCGATATTGCCTTCATCATGAATAAGAATTACCTCTGCTCCGTAATGTTCAACAATCAATCGGCGCTCTTCGCTTACAGAATCAGGCATAATGATTTTTGTTTTATATCCTTTAACAGCTCCGACAAGCGCAAGTCCTATTCCCTGGTTACCGCTTGTAGGTTCAACAATTATTGTATTCTCATTAATAATGCCCTGTTCTTCAGCAACCTTGATCATATTGTAGGCTGTACGGGTCTTAATTGAACCGCCGACATTTAATCCTTCAAACTTAACTAAAATTCTTGCAGAATTTTCGTCGCTCATATGCTGTAGCTCAATCATCGGTGTATGTCCGATTGCTTCAAGAATGTTTTTGCAAATCATATCAAATCTCTTTCTTATACTAAAATGTAATAGTCGCCTACAATACTGCAGGCGACCAACATAAATTCAAATATTAATTGAGGTCTGCGAACTCCTTAAGTCCTGTTGACTTATGCGAGCTTCTAAGCTTTCTAAGTGCTTTGGCCTCAATCTGACGGATTCTCTCTCTTGTAACCCCGAATTCAAGACCAACCTCTTCAAGTGTACGCTGTCTGCCATCCTTAAGTCCGAAACGGAGAATAAGTACTTCTCTTTCTCTGTCGGTTAAGCGATTTAACGACTCCATAATGCTCTCATGAAGATCTGTCTTGATCGCTGTCTCTTCAGGCATGTCAGCCTTTTCATCCTCGATAAAGCTTCCAAGTGATGAATCTTCCTCTTCACCGATAGGTGTCTCAAGTGATACAGGCTCCATTGAGAACTGAAGAACATCGTTAACCTTTTCCTCTGTCATATCAAGCTTTTCGGCAATTTCCTTCGGTGTCGGGTCCTTACCTAGCTCAACTGTCAACTGTCTCTTCATTCTCGACACTCTGTTAATTGTCTCAACCATATGAACAGGTACTCTTATAGTACGTGCCTGATCTGCCAGTGCTCTTGTTACTGCCTGACGAATCCACCAGGTAGCATATGTTGAAAACTTAAAGCCCTTAGTGTAGTCGAACTTTTCGCACGCCTTCATAAGACCTAAGTTACCTTCCTGAATAAGGTCAAGAAGAAGCATTCCACGTCCTACGTATTTCTTTGCAATACTAACGACCAGTCTCAGATTTGCATTAATCAGCTTGCTTTTTGCTTCCTCATCTCCCTCTACGACTCTCATCGCAAGGTCAACCTCTTCCTGAGGGCTTAAAAGTGGAATAAGACCGATTTCCTTAAGATACATTCTTACAGGATCATCAATCGGTGTATCGTTAGGAACACTTAATAAATCCTCACTCTCAATGTCGACTTCCTCTGCTGATGCTTCCTTCATGATTTCATCATCCGAAACGAGATCATCATCAAAGTCAATCTCTACAAATCCCGAATCAGACAAATCCTGGTCATCAAGAAAACCGTTCTGTGACTCAAGTATGTCCTCAACGGAAATATCGTCTTTTGTTATATTCTCCTCAACGGAAATATCGTCTTTTGTTATATTCTCATCTAAGATTTCCATGTCTTCCATAGATTTACTCCTTTGTGCCTGGATGTTCAAATTCAAAAACACCCGGCCAGATTAAAGCTATTTAAGCTCCTCACCTGTTAACTGCCTGTATGCCTGTAAGTACTTAGCTATTGTCTTCTCAGTAATATCTTCAGGTAATGTCCAGTTATTATCAGGGTTAGCTTTAAGCCAGTCTCTTGCAAACTGCTTATCAAATGATGGCTGTGAATGTCCCGGTTCATATGAATCTGCCGGCCAAAAACGTGAGCTGTCAGGTGTCAGCATCTCGTCACCGATTACTATCTGCCCGTTTTCATCAAGACCGAACTCAAACTTTGTATCAGCAATGATAATGCCTTTTGTAAGAGCGTAATCAGCACACTTCTTATATAAGCTGATAGTGTACTCTTTGAGCTTCTTAGCATATTCTTCTCCCTTACCCGGGAAATGTTTCTCAAGGTGCACTATACTCTGCTCATATGAGATATTCTCATCATGATCACCGATTTCTGCTTTAGTAGATGGTGTGTAAATCGGCTCAGGAAGCTTTTCTGATTCCTTAAGTCCGCAAGGAAGCTTAATGCCGCAAACCGTACCATCCTTCTGATATGAAGCAAAACCCGATCCAGTAATGTAGCCTCTCACTATGCACTCAATCGGAAGCATCTCAAGCTTTTTGCACATCATGGAATTACCATCATATTCAGGCTTTCTGAAAAACTCAGGCATCTCATTCACATCAGTTGTGATCATATGATTAGGAAGAATATCTTCCGTGTACTTAAACCAAAATTCTGACATTTTTGTAAGGACTGTGCCCTTTTTCTTAATAATATTATTAAGAATAACGTCAAAACAGCTTATGCGGTCTGTTGCAACCATAATAAGGCTGTCTCCCGCATCATAAATTTCTCTAACTTTTCCCTCTTTAATAGGCTTCATAATATGCCTCCACACTTTAATTTGCCGTGGATAATGCGCCGTTTCGCATTTTTACCCACACTAAGTCATTCTACAACATTTCATTCATACTTTCAACAAAAGGAATAACAAAAAATGCACACCCGAAGGTGTGCATTAATTACTTATGCAAATTATCTGCTGATAAGATCAATTATGTCCTTCTTAGGTCTGTATCCTATCATCATTCCATTCTGTTCTCCACCCTTAAAGAACATCAGTGTCGGAACGCTCATTACATTATAGTAATCAGAAAGATATGGCTGTTCATCAATATTAACCTTGCATACCTTAACCTTTCCGGCGTATTCTTCCGCAATTTCCGAGATCAATGGTGAAAGCGACTTACAAGGGCCGCACCACTCAGCATAAAAATCTACCAATACAGGAATGTCTGACTTTAATACTTCGTCATCAAAATTCTCTTTTGTTAACATAACTTCTGACATATTATTACCTCCAATCTATCTGAACATTTATAATTTGCTACTTTAAAGGTATTATAACATGCCTTTTTGAAAAAACTATGACATTATTGTGAAAAGAACAATTTGCACCTGTCTATTCAGAAAAAGTAACCGTAACGTCTGCGCTTGTAGTAGATACTGAAATCTCCTTGTTAGCTTTCCTGTCTTTTCCTTTTTCGGAATTTAATCTCAACGCTGTAATCATCGGAAGATTCGCCTATTCCGATTTCAATATCACCTGAAATAGTGCTAATCTCTGCTTCCTTCTCTAATATGAGCATGTTTACTCTGACTTCTCCTGAAGTAGTTGATGCGCTAAGGGTATTAGAGTTTAATGTATCAGATGTAATATTACCGGAAACTGTTCCTATTTCGATTTCGTCATTAGCTGATACATTGTTCTGTATAACTCCGCCTGAGGTTGTTGATACATTCACATCATGGCCGGCAACAACATCTGTAATTTCTATATCTCCCGAAACCGTTGAAATATCAGCACTTTCATTCGTGCTCACTCCGACAATTTCAACCTCACCTGATGTCGTAGAGATAATCAGATCGTCATTTGCTTTAACATCCTGCATACTGATTTTTCCTGAAACAGTGTTAACCTGATATTCAAATGCTTTGTCCTTTGGGATATAAACCTTCACTGTAAGGTCTTCATCATTCATAATGTCATCCATTGAGAAAAGCTTTGTAATATCAAATACGGAAAATGCATTTACACTAAGCTCAAAGTCATTTCTT
>SFNX01000168.1 GCA_004552595.1 Lachnospiraceae bacterium
AGTAAGTCCTTAATCATTGCAAGGACCGGTACTGGTTTGAAAAACACTTGTTTTCCACTAGAACTTAATGAGGCACTTATTGACAGCAGGCAACGTGCAGCTAGCGTAAAATTTTAGTCGGAAAATTAAATAAATTAAGAAAATAGAGTTCTTCTTTATGATAAGGTATAAGTGCAAACAAAATACTAAATCAAAGGAGAACTCTATTTATGAAAGAAAGTATATTATATTTTACGGAAAATAGCATTAATTATTTATTCGATTTACAAGAAAAGTTTTGCCGTAATCCAAGAGATGTAGCATCATTTGTCTATGGAATCACAGATGAGATGAATAAAGTTGGTCTTATGATGATTAAGGAAACCCTTGAATACATGGACCACCTTATTCGAATAAATCCTAAAAGAAAAGAACTCTGGTATGTAGAAAAAATCTCGGAAAAACAACTAATTACATCTTTAGGAGCTGTAAGTTTTAAAAAGACTCTATACACAAACAAAAAAACAGGTGAAATGAAGTATCTTCTAGATGACGTAATGGGATTATTACCACATGAACGTATGACAGAAGATGCCCAGGCAAAGATGCTTGAAGAAGCAGTGCAGACTTCATATAAACGTGCTGGCGATAATACAAGCGTGTCAGCAGGAGTAAGCAAACAGACAGTAAAAAACAAGCTGCACCTGTTGAAATTTCCAACAGAGCAGAAAGCTAGAGAAAAGAAAGTTGTGGATTACCTTTTTATAGATGCAGATGAAGATCACGTAAGTCTTCAGTTCAACAATAAAAAAGGAGATCTATGTTGTGGCGAAAATGGGAGAAAAAACAATTGTCATATTGCAAAACTTGCATACGTGTATGAAGGCATTGAGAAAGAGACACCTAGTAGCAAAAGACATAGACTGATTAATCCCCACTACTTCAGTTCTGAAAGCCTGAGTGAAAACAATGGTAAATTCTGGGAAAGAGTTTTTGATTACATAGAGGATAATTATGATATTGATCATATAAAGAAAATATATATCAATGGTGATGGCGGACAATGGATTAAAGGAGTTAATCAATATAGAGAAGGTGTGGTATATGTACTAGATGAGTTTCATTTGAATAAATATGTCAAAAAAATGACAGGTCATATGAAGGATTCAGCTGAAGATGTTAGATGTGAAATAAGGAACGTAATAAAAACCAGATCTAAGTCAGCTTTTAAAGAATTAAGTGATACTCTCGAAAGCTATACAGTAGAAGCAAACGTTATAAATAGAATACGCGAGGGAAGGGATTATATACTCTCTAATTGGGATGCTGCTAAAGTAAGGCTAAAAAAATGTGATGCAATACATGGATGTAGTGCTGAAGGTCATGTAAGCCACGTACTGTCATCCAGAATGAGTTCAAGACCAATGGGCTGGAGCCAGGTTGGTGCAGATAAAATGGCTAGTTTAAGAGTTTATTATTACAATCGTAAAGATATGCTGGAACTGGTAAGATACCAGAGATCCGAGTTGGCAAAAGCTTCAGGAAATGAAGAAATGTATCTACACCATAGAAAAGTTATGGAATCATTTGATTTCGAACGAGGTGAATTAGGCAAGTACTCGGATGCTATAAACCATCATCTTTCGTTACAAAAAAGAAAACAAGTATATTTCAGCAGACAAATAAATATATGGTAAAATCGAAAAAATAGATATATAGTAAGATTAAGAATCAGTTCTTAAATCTAATCATAAAGAAAACTCTAGGGGTATTCTCCCCTGCGTTTCCGAATGTAAATTTACGCCGTCTAACATAAAATATCAAATTGACATTGATGCCTTCAAATGTTACTATCTAAACATAAAAAGAGTGCTACCGGTATCGGTGGCCCAGATACTTATTTTACAACACAAACGTCGCGAAACTTTCTTGGGGTTCTAGCGGCGTTTTTGTGTGCTGTCTTTTCCAAGTGTATATCCTAAAGCAAAGCAAGTTAAGCCGAAGCAAATAACTGCTATCAATGTCTCAGTCGTCAACATTGGCAAGCCCTCCCTTCTCGATAGAATACCAGTTAATGATATCTGTGAATTCCTGATATATGTTACCATTGCATAAGGGCAACTTTTGTAAAACTGTCATTTTAGCTAAAAATAGACTATTGCTATAACGTAAAGTACTGGCTTTAATGATTTTGAATTTAGTAATAATTCACAAATAAGGGCTAAAATTTTTTAAAGAGTAAATTTTCTAAGGCATTGTAATCATAGTTCCTTCCTTCAAAGCCATGCATATCTTTATGTGATTTAATATTTTTGGATACAGGAATCTGATCTACACACCACCCATTCTTTATTGTTGCTACTATAAATGGAATAATATTTTTAATAGGCTTATTGTAATTAATAAGGTATTCATAAGCTCTATCTATATCTTTATTACCATCCTTAGCAGCAGTAGTAATAATTTCTATGTCTTTATCCGCAAGGTTGTAATTACTGAATTTATCCTTCACATATAAGGATAAAGAATCATCACAACAACAAACAATAGCTATTAGTGTAAAGATTTTATCAGTTGAAAAAATAAATAAAAAAATGAGAGTAATCGTTAGCCTTTGATATAATGGTTTCGACAAAAAAACTATAAATTAAAGGAGACTACTCTCATGACTATTGTATCATTATTAGA
>SFNX01000169.1 GCA_004552595.1 Lachnospiraceae bacterium
ACGATTTTCGCTTGTTTTCTAATTGCAACACTAAGATAAGTGAAAAATCTGACACGGCAAAATCCTGGGCAACTTTTTGTTGCTCAGGAACTTATAAATAAAGTTAAATTATAGTGTTGCGGAATTAAGGTTTAGGAGAAAAAGGTTTAACTACAATTCTTTCTAATTATGGAATTGACGTTAGTTCTGAATTCGGTAGGAGAGCAATGGAGGACATGGCTTTCAAGGACCCTAATGGCAATTATTATGCGGTTGACGTAAAGACTCATAATATTGACACAGACTTTAATATGCCTAATTTGATATCAGTAAAGAGACTAGCAACATTTTACAAAAATGATGATAATAATAATTTCTGTATCTTGATTGTTTCATATAAAGTAGTGGATGGTAAAATAGAATATCAAAACTGCTATTTTAAGAGGATCGAATCGTTCAATTGGGCTTGCTTAACACTAGGAGCATTAGGTTGGGGACAAATTCAAATCGCGAACGCTAATAAATTGAAATTTGATCCAGATAACAATAGTCTTCGCAAATCATGGATGCTAGCTCTATGTGAGAAATTATTCGTATTTTATGACGAAGAAATCTCAAAAATTGGTGAACGTAAAACTTGGTTTAATTCAATAAAGGCATATTGGGAGAACAAATAGTATGAATACAAGATGTAAAGAATTTGTAGATTACATTGTTAATTACGCTCCACAGCACAACAAGCAGGTCGTAGAAAATGACGTATGTGCACACTTTAATCTTACTAAAGACCGCAAAGTATATCATAACGAGTTCTTTGCTGTAAGATTTAGTTATTCGAAGTCAGCTTCTGATTCGTTTAGTAATACCGTACTTAGTTTGTCTGCGCTCGAGAAATATGACAAGATTCCCTTCTTTGTCGTTCTCGTTCGACAGCCATCTACGAATTTGATATTGCTTGCAAATACTACCTTCTTGAAGAAAATCAGTCATAGTTCTCAGGAACTGAGTATGACTAATATAAAGGGCAGCTTCAATGGCTCTGATATTATGAGAGACTATGATAATAAGTCAAATACTACAGATAACTTTGATTACTTATTTGCTGTGCATCAAGGCTTAGATTGGGAGGATAATTTGTCAAGACTTGTTGATGCTTCGTCAAGTATCAAGCCTGTCAATCAAAAGTTTATACCTTCTGATGCAGAATCAAAGAACATATATGAATCTGTATCAAGAGCCGTTGACTTTATTTCATCGGACAATTTTTCCGTATTGAAGGATGATTTGAATGAAAGATGCAATAAAAGCCGCAAAGAAATCCTTATTGCATCCCACATAGAAAACACGAATATTCGTGGTCGTCTCATAGAAAGTCTTATTACTTCCAATGATGAAGAAAGGCAGCATTTTATCAATAATCTGCATAATCTTGAAGCTGCCTTACCTTCGTATGATACAAAAAATGGGCTTGGTGACTATTACCGAGAATTCAATAATGGTGACACCTATACTGACATTAAGACAAAGGTAATCTATCTTAATTCAAATCCTAAGGCCTATAACGTGGATAAGTTCTTGAAACAAATGGCAGATTCAAGAAGTATCTTCTTATTTTTCTTCATAGGTGTTGATGAAAATTCAATTTTCAAAACATTATTATGTTCTGTGTACCATGAAAAGTTGATAGATAATACAATCCTTCAGTTCCACTGGGCAGGCAGAAACACAAGAGGCGTTGCTCAGTTTAATGGTATCGCCATCGATGAAATGCTGAAAGAAGCTAACTTTACCAATAACATTTGCGTTGATAAGGCGAAAGCCTTTTTGAAACAGTTGTTGGATCGATAAATTCATCTTATCAAGATTGACAACTGAATAAGCAGACCCACTGATTTTCAGCAGAAATGCCGATTGTCAGTGGGTTTGTTGTTCCCAAAATGAATCCTGCAAGCCATGTTGGGAACATTCGATTACTTCATCTAGTGGTAGTGTCTGTTAAGCATCAGGAATATTCCTAAACCGAAAATAACAAGACCAAGGATAAAGAAAGTCAAGAAGAAGTATTGAACGTAATGACCGAGATACATTCCATCATATTCCTTGTACCTCTCCTGAACCCTTTTGCGCTCTTCATAGAACATGTCATTGACTTGTCGGATATGCTTCTGCATCGCAGCCGTCATCCATTGTTGCTGCTTGGTGTGCATTTCCTGAATCTTCTGCCAGTCTTCATCTCTGACCCTGACTGAAACCTGCAACTTGGTTGGCGCATTCTCCATCACTTTGTCGATGTGCGTGTTGATGGTGTCAACCTTGTCGCCGATAGTGTCAACAGCATTGCCAAGGGCTGTCTGAGCCGAATTATTCTTACGGATGGCAGACTCCAGTTGAAGGGTAGCATTGACCAAGTGTTGGTCGCTTTGTCAATGTTCTCACTCAACTTCCTGAGTTCGGGCGCACGGCTGACAACAGCATCCTCGGCATCATGCTCTTCAATCTCTTCCTGGACTTCGCTCATCATGTCATCGAAGTCTTGCTTCTCGTCCTCTTCGATGAGTTCTTCTACATGTTTTGTTCTTCTCATTGATATGTAGGATTTGTCTAACGGTGGAATGAACGTCTTTTCTGCGGTGGCTTGCACATGG
>SFNX01000170.1 GCA_004552595.1 Lachnospiraceae bacterium
CTCCACATTCACAATAAGAATCGCCATTGTGTGTGGTTGTGTGTGGGGGAAACACACGGCTCTTTGATTGATAACGGCTATGAATGCCCGCTTTTGTGGTGGGCAAAGGAGAAAACAACCTACGCCTGCCTGTGGGGGGCGGGTTTTTGGTTGCAAAAGAACCGTCCCTTTGGTTTGCATTCCTTATCACGTTTTAGGCCAGACATCCACCGAGTTGTTCTGGGAGAATTTAATAAACTCATCGAGGTACTTATGATAAAAGTCCTCTTTTAACATATAACTATTACATGAAATAGCATGTGAAGCCTCACAGGGTTCATTAGGTTTTAGGTCACAAGTGAGTTTTTCCTCGTTATAATCATAATGATGATGACTGCAAAGATTGCAGTTTCTCACATTATAACCTTTGCTTCTTGCTAAAGCAAGCCCCCAGAAGTAAAAACGTCCGAAGGAAAATACTTCTGGACTTCCTTGCCTTTCTGAATAAACACCCGGACTGATATTACTATCCTTAATAGTAACTTCCAATAAAGAACTCCTTCTTCTGTTTCTAAAAGTTTTACAATCACATGCAGACCCTGCAAATGCCTTGCCTGTACGATAATAAATAAATTTTGAGAGTGAATATCGGGCTTGCATAGTTTCATCATCTCTTTCTTTGGGGCTAAAACCGTAGAATCTCACAGTGTCACCCTCCTGAATGTCACTGGCTACAATATTTTCCACATCTTCTTCAGAATGAACTTCAAATTCGATGATTCGTTTATGGGACTCCTTCTTTTTTTGAGTACATTCATGCGTAACCTTAATCTCAATAAGAATATCGTTCTTTGAATTGTCGGGATTACTCCATAACAGATCTGCTCTGAATCTATTATCATCGACATGAACTGTCTCTTCAAGCTTACAAACATTGAGATGTTTTTTCAAATCAATAGTCTTTTCGACAAGTTTATAACATTCATCGCCACTTTCCTTCCAAATGCAGTTTTTTACATACTTACAGGCCATCGACTGCTGATAATGGAGCATAATGCTCTCAGAGTCTTCAAACCACTGTTTGAGTCTTAATTTTGCAAAGGCATGAAGATAGGATTCATAGGAGCATTCCTTATTAACCTCGTTTTCATACCTATAGTCATGTGCAAAATGCCAGGCACGGATATTTCCACAACGTTTGAGCATCCTACAACCACAATGAGGACAGAAACAATCCTCCTTACTGTCATGAGCTTCGTTGATATGTACCAATACACCGCTCTTGGAAACAGCGTAATGCTGCTTCATTCTATTCTCATATTCCATGGACTTGTGTTTTTACTGGTCAATATCAACAAAATCCACTTTCTTTCCCAGGGCTGTGGCAATCTTCGCAAGAATGTCAAGTCCAACGGAGTAGCGACCATTCTCAATACGACTGAGATTGGCAGCATCGATGCCTACAAGACGCGCAAGATCTCGTGCCTCTATACCACGCTCTTCACGTATTTCTTTAATACGATTGCCAATTCTAGCTCTGTCCTCATATCTTGTACCGCTACTTATTCCGAGAATTCCACCACCTATGCCAAAACGCAGGGTCTCACGCCAGATGTTATTAATCATCTGCTCTTTATTATCGGAGAAGTTCTTGTCAAACAAAGTTTCAAGCCAGAAAAGTTCCTGTTTCCTGGTTTCTTCGTTAATATAACTACCGATTGGGCAAAGGACTGTAAACACTTCTCCATCTGGAGCAGTAACTTCAACCTCTTTTCTGTTTATAATTTGGGCTGAAGATTGATTCTTAAATTTTGAGAAAACCATGTTATTTAATCGTTTTTATAGTGGTGTACCCCACTTTTAAAATTAATACCGCTGCAAAGGTAAGAAATAATTTTCAATTGGCAAATAAAACAATTAGAAATTTGTATATAAAACAATTATTTTATAATTCTTATTTATATTTATATAAGACTAATTTAAATAAAGGGATAGAAGACTAATTAGCCCTCTCTCGTTGTGTTTACTTCTTGTTGAGCTCCTGAAAGCACCAAAGGGACGGTTCTTTCGGTCTGTGGAAGGAGGGGGTGCTTTATATATTTAGCAAGTGGTAACCAAAAGAACCGTCCCTTTGCGACCAAAAATTATCCTTGTTCATCATTTCTTAATCGTGATATTTTGGGGGCAAATCTTTTATTATTGCGAAATTTTTTGGTGGTGGAATTTTTTTTTATTTTGTTGGTGCAGTTTGTTGGGTTTTTTTGTAAATTTGTGGTGCAGATACTCAATGTAATCATTTTTTAAACTCATACGATATGAATAGGATTTACAATCTTTTGATTTTTACGGTGCTATTGGTTGGCTGTAAGCCTTCGGCCGGCACTTCCGTCGACGCTTCCGTGACGAATGAAGCGGATAGCGTGCCAGCGGTGGCTGTGACCGGCAAATTGGTGAATGCCACCACCTATCAATTGGGCTCCTCCACCTACACTTGCGAGGGCAATTTCTCGGCTGAAACCTACGATGCCGATGCTTCCGGGGTGGTTACCTTCACTGCTTTCCCGGCATCGTATGAAGAATTTGCCGACTTGTATGAAAACTTTTTGGGTAAATCGCCTCACGGTACGGCAGCATTGGCTACGATGAGTCAAGGTTGCGCTTCGGAAATGAAGCGGGGCGTTTCGGATAAGGTGCGTGCTTGGCAAAGCCACGACAGTTATGGTCAGCGCTATTTGCCGGCGGCTGTGCTGAAGGGCGCTTCTCCGGAGAACGGCTATCACCCCCTTACGCCATACACCATTGAGATGAAGGCAAGTGTGAACAAGCATGAGAAGGTTCAAATCAGCGGCACCGGCGTGTGCCTGTTTCTCTATGTGCTGGGCGAAGGTTGGGACGGAGGCAAACGCAGTGTGCAAGTGTTTCTGCCGGATGGCGCCGAGCGCTACCAAATTTGGTCGGCTTCGTCGCTCTATATGCAGTGCAAAAACACCACAAAGGATTTTGCAGAACTGAAATAGATGGAGAAGAGGAGAGAAGTTAGAAATTTGAGATTTGAGAATTTTGAGAATAACTATTTAAAATTGAGAAAAAGATGAAGAAAATTTTTTTGATGACTATTGTGGCGCTG
>SFNX01000171.1 GCA_004552595.1 Lachnospiraceae bacterium
AAATTGTCGGATTTTTTATCGCAAAAACCACATTTTTTCCCATTTTTCCAAACCAAAAGCACAAAACCACCCCCACCCACCTATCTTTTTGCCAAAATCTCCCACCCCCACATCTATAAGTGGCGCCTTTTTCCCACGCCACCACCTCACAGCCACACGCATCTCTCACCTCGGCTCAATACCAGCTCCGCACCAGCGAAAAGACTTACGAAAGCAGATTCACAAACACGAACAACCGCCCGCAATTTATACTAAAAATCAACAAGTTGCAGAAATTGTGGTTTTTCTTGACCGGTGAAAACTCTTGGCGAGAACAAGCATTCGTGAATGCTTCACTCCTAATATTAAAAAATCAAATGCAAGACATTTTTTTGCTCAAAAATGGATTATCTAAACTTTTTGATTAACTTTACATCATGGTATAACTTTAGTCAACTTAATCCTATCAATTATCACATCACAAACGCTAAGAAACGACTGTTTTAGACAATGAAAGAAATTGAAATCAAAAAATATCTGCTCCAACAATTCCCAAAAGAAGACGAATCTTGCGATTGGAAAAACTATAGCAACTTAAAAAATACACTCTGTGGGCACAAAGGAGATGATGTCATGTCATACATCTCTGGGATTTCAAATATGAACGGAGGTGCATTAGTTATCGGAGTTAAAGATGGAACATTAGACATAACTGGCATTCAAAACTTTGGAAACTACAACACCGAATCCGCCAAAGCAAAAATTGTAGAAAAATGCAAAAACCTTCCTTTTGAAGGTCTTGACATCATAGAACTAAAAGCTGAAGACACGGGTGCTATAGTCTGGATTATTACGATTCCCAAACACAACCCAAAACTCCCCGTCTATGCTCATAACCAAGCGTGGCAACGTTCTGGTGACACATTGATTGAAATCCTTGAAGATAGACTTAAGTCGATATTATCTGAAATTGAAATCCCCAATGATTGGAGTGCAACTATCGTAGAAAACGCCACAATCTCAGATTTAGACCCAGAGGCTATTGAAAAGGCAAAGAAGGAGTTCGTAAAACGAAACCCACATAAAAAAGAAGAGATTCAAACATGGACTGACCAAAAATTTCTTGACAAAGCTAAACTAACCATAAAGGGTCATATCACATACACCGCTTTAATCCTATTAGGAAAAGACGAATCCGAACACTTTTTGAGTCCCTTCGTTGCAAAAATTCGATGGTCGCTTCGAAGTTCCAATTCTAATCAGAATAAAGATTATGACATCTTTTCTATGCCATTACTCTTGTCTGTAGACAAACTCTATTCCAAGATTAGAAATGTTAAATACCGTCTTATTAGACCTGACTCTCTCTTCCCCGACGAGATGCTTAGATACGACATTTTCAATATCAGAGAGCCACTGCATAACGCTATTGCTCATCAGGACTACACAAAATGCTCACGCATAGAAATCGTTGAATACGAAGATGACCATTTGGTGTTTCAAAACGCTGGAAATTTCTTACCTAAAAGCGTAGAAGATGTAATCATTGACGACTGCCCTGAATCTGTTTATCGAAACAGGTTCCTTGTTGAAGCCATGAGAAATCTCAACATGATTGAGTCAGAGGGTGGTGGTATCAAGAAGATGTTTATCAAACAGAAGGATAGATTTTTCCCCTTACCAGAATTTGATTTAAACGATGGAAAAGTCAAGGTTTCTATCGTTGGGCAAGTTATTGATGAAAATTTCGCCAAAATTCTTTCTTCTAACCCGACCCTCAGTCTTTCCGATATTATGCTTCTTGATAAAGTGCAAAAACATCAACCAATCAATGGAGAACAAGCAAAATATTTAAGAAAGCTTGGATATATTGAAGGACGTAAACCTAATTATTATTTGGCTCATCATGTAGTGGAAACTCTAAATGACGCAAGCCTAAAGAGCCAATACATTAAAAACAAAAGTTTTGATGATGACTATTTTAAAAAAATGATAATCGACTATCTGCGAAAATTCAACACGGCTTCAAGAAAAGAAATTGACAATCTTTTAAGAGAAAAGTTATCAGATGTACTCACAGAAGAACAAAAGACAAACAAAATAGGTAATTTGCTGAAAAAGTTGAGAATGAAAAATATTATTGTTGTCACCCAAAATAAACATTGGAGATTGGTGTGATTTACTCGAAATTTACCTGAAGTTTACTCGAAATTTACCTAAAGCTTACTCGAAACGCATACTTATATCACTGTATCTTAATAGATTACATGCTCTTGATTAAAATTTAAATAAAATTTCGCTTTGTGGTTCTATAACTAAAAATTCAGCTCGACATAGAGGTGATGCCGAGCTGAATGTGTAATTATCTTTGCGGATTATAGGGCTATTGGGCGGTTTGGAGGATGATGTTGATGAGGGAGGTGACGTCGGTCACGTTGAGGATGCCATCGCCGTCGAAGTCGTAGGCATCATCCTTTTCCACTGTGCCGAGAATCATGTTGATGAGGCGTGTCACGTCGGTCACATCATATTTCTTTTGGTCAGCCTTTTGCGTCACCTTGAGCGTGATGGTGTCGAAGCCATCGGTGAGCGTGATGGTGGCTGTGCGACTTTCAATGCCGGCAGGAAGCGCTTGATAGGCG
>SFNX01000172.1 GCA_004552595.1 Lachnospiraceae bacterium
AAGCGTATTTGTTGCGATACTATCACCATCCATTCCCGTCACCTCGCATATTTCAAGCAATTTTCTCTCTCCTGATTTAAGTCGTCCAAGGTGAACTATTAAATCAACTCCTATTGATATCTGTCGCCTTATTGCAGCAAGCGGCATTTCGATTTTGCCAAGCATCATAAGCATTTCGAGCCTGTACAAAGCATCCTCTGCACTATTGGCATGAATCGTAGACATTGAGCCTTCCTGACCGACAGTAAACGACTGTATCATGTCAATTGATTCGTCTCCTCTTACTTCTCCGACAATAATTCTGTCAGGACGCATCCTGAGTGCTGCCTTAATTAAATCTCTTATACGCATCCTGAGTGCTGCCTTAATTAAATCTCTTATCGTTATTTCATTAGTGCCGTCGCTTGTTGCATTTCTTGATTCAAGCCTCACTAAATTTTCAATTCCCATGATTTTTAGTTCTGCACTATCTTCGATTGTAATTATCCTCTCATCCTTTGGGATGAAGCTTGTTAATATATTCAAAAATGAAGTCTTTCCGCTTCCTGTGCTCCCGCTTATTATGATGTTATAGCCTGCAAATACTGCTTTTCTTAAGAAATTTACTATTTCTTCTGAAATTGAGCCTGTCATAATAAGTTTTTCTGCTGTAATCGGATTTTTAGGAAATCTCCTTATTGTAAGCGTTGGGCCGTTTATACTCACAGGCTCTAAAACGACATTAACTCTTGAGCCGTTTTTCAGTCTTGCATCTACAATCGGAGACGACACGTTTACTGTTCTGTTAGCATCTGATACGATTTTGCGGATTATATCCAAAAGCTGCTCTTTTGAATCGAAGCACTTATATGAATTCAACAGCTTTCCGTTCTTTTCATAGAAAATCATATTTTCACTGTTAACCATAATTTCAGTAATACTTTCATCAGAGATAAGTTCTTCTAACACATCAAGGCCTCTTATTGAGTAAAACACCTTGTTCCTTATATCATTTTTTTCTGAAGCAGAAAGCACTCCGTCTTCTGACTCTATAAATTCATCTATTGTTTTTAATGTCTCATTATCGCTTCCCTCTCCATTAATTAAAAGCTTATTCTGGACCTTTTCCTTTACCCTTAATTTAATGTCTTTTTCCTTCTCCTTATGGGTAATCAGGCTTTTTCTTACCTTCCTTAAATCATCAAAAATATATGATTTTAATACTTTTGCCGACTGGTATTTGTAAATGTAATCAGAATTCTTATCAGACGATAAAACGACAACTCTTTTATACTTAACGCTGCTTTTATCTCCTTCTGAAATAAATGTCTCGTATGACTTTTCATCAATGATTAAAATGTCAATTTCATTATCCTTAATTGAATCCTTTAAAAGCTTAGCTGACGTAAACAGCCTTACTTCGTATCCTTCAAAGCAATCAGAAGATAAATACTCAGACAATCTTTTTGCATATGTAATTTCACTGTCGCATATAACTAAATAACCCTTCACACAATATCCCTAACAAAAACCAAAATCAGCGAAATAAATACTGCCACTGCAAACGGCAACGCATAGTTCTTTTCTTTTTTAAAAAAGGAGATAGCAATAATTCCCATACATCCTGCTATTACAAACGATAAAACAATAAGTAACAGCACTCTTTTTGTTCCGATTATCATTCCGATTACCGAAAACAGCTTTATGTCAGCAGCGCCAATCACGTTAAGTAAATATAAAATAATAAAACAGTATGGGAGCAGGAATCCGATAAAAGCATCTTTTACATACGTAAAATCGCCTTTAATAATAAATTGGATAATCTGATAAATCAGGCCGATCAAATAGCCTCGTATGATAAAGCGGTTTGTGATCTTACGTGATTTAACGTCTGACGCAGCTGCAAGCAATGCAACTGTCAAAGAAATAAAATAAATTTTCATCACCTCCAAGGGAAGCAAACAGAAGTGTGAAAAATGATTTGTCATATGCTTCCTGAAGGTGAGGCTAGTATATGCCCATTCGATTTGATTTGTAAATACCAAAAAATTTTTTTGTGAAAAATAAACAAGCCCTTTCACGGGTTGAGCTTCCGTGAAAGGGCAAATCTTTGTGCAAATTATACAAATAGGAAAAGGATGCCTCCCTTTGCTAAACAGTGAATCCTCTGTTAGCATCTATACTCGTACTTTCATTCAGTGTACCGCGTCCGTACGTAAGACCTGCGTACACCTCCTGGGCGTTTTTAAATGCTTTTCCCGAAGTATCGGTTTTACTTAATTCTTCAAATGATTTCTGTAGCTTGTTAAGCATTGAAATAATCCTTGTAAGCGTGTTTTCATCGTATTTTATAATGCTAAGCGACAGCTCTCTGTTAATAAATAAGTATATGTTAAGTAGCCCTCTTGCAATATCATAGCTTAAATCAAGCGACTCAATTAAATCATTTATACAATTTGTCGCCTTATTTATGCATAGCTTAAATCCATCGAAGTCATTTTCGCGCTGTTTTTTTATGGCCTCATCAAGATAAATTTGTGCCAGTTCAAAAACAATCACTATAACCTCTGTAGGATTTGAATCTGCTATTTTTAATGTATAATTTTTAATCTGTTCGTTAGTCATATTAAATTACTGTAATAACTGTAAAGCCTGCTGAGGCTGCTCATTTGCCTGCGCTACCATTGATGTTCCTGCCTGAATAAGCACCTGAAGAGTAGTGTATTCAACCATTCCTTCTGCCATATCCATATCCTTGATTGTCGAATATGACTCGGTAAGGTTTTCAGTAGTAACGTCTAAGTTAGTTACCGTGTTCTCAATTCTGTTCTGATATGCACCAAGCTTTGAGCGGGCTGCTGATACATAATCAATTGCAGATGCAATCTGACTGATAGCCTTTGTAGC
>SFNX01000173.1 GCA_004552595.1 Lachnospiraceae bacterium
AGACTTTGCCTCAAATCTTTTTACAGAGGTTGCAAAGGATTTTAGTTTAAGCACTGAACAGCTTACAGAGATGATTAATACTGAGAGCTTTGAAGAAGCTTTAAACGAGGTCAATGTATCAGTTAAAACTAACGAAGCAGAAGCAGAAGCAGAAGTAGAAGCGGAAGCAGAAATAGTCAGCGAGGTAACAGTTGATAAAACAACCGATGCAGCTTTAGCTTTTGAAAACTCTGACAAGGCAGATGCAAATGAAACAAAACCTGTAGAGAGCAACAATTCTAACGAAAGCGAAGAAGTTCCTATCGACACAGAAAAGAAAGCACCTGATAAAATTGAAAAGCCTGAATCATTCACACAGAGTAATCTTATGAATGACGAAGCTATGAACGTAAGGTCAGAAAACAGAAAGAATTTTAATTTTGACAATTCTAACAATCAGGATTTAAGCTTAGGCCAGACAGGAACAGTTACAAATCAGACTGTTAACACAGTAGGCGATATCGTTGAAACTGTTACAAGCTACACAACAGGCACTGATACAGATAATATCATGAGACAGGTTACAGATTATGTGAAGGTCCACATTTCAGAGGATGTAACCAAAATGGAAATTGAGCTTCATCCGGCCAGCCTCGGAACAGTCAATATGCAAATCAATTCTCAGAACGGTCAGATCACGGCACACCTTACAGTTCAGAACGAACTCGTTAAATCGGTTCTTGAAACTCAGATGATTAAGCTTCAGGAAACATTTGATGAACAGGGAACTAAGGTAAGCGCAATTGAAGTAACAGTTGCAGAATACAGCTTAAACTCACAGAGTGATAACAATTACTCAGAAGAGCGAAACGGCAGGAATTACGGTTCTAAGAAGAAAGGCATTAATTTAAATGAAATCGGTTCACTTGATGAACTTGATGAAGAAGAACAGTTAGAGGCAAAAGTGATGGAAATGAACGGAAGCAGCGTAAATTACACTGCATAACGTGGAAAGGAGACAAAATGGCAGATATTCAGGACGTTACAGGCGTATTTGATTATACGGCGCAAATTAAAGACGGAAAGGTAGTTTCTTCATACTCAAAGGTCGATAAGAACACAGGCAAAGTTGAAAGCGATGAAGTGTCAGACACAGCGGGTGGTAAGCTTGATAAGGACGCATTTTTACAGCTTCTTGTAGCACAGATGAAATACCAGGATCCACTCGAACCTACAGACAATACACAGTATGTTTCACAGCTTGCCAGCTTCTCATCACTTGAGCAGATGACAAACATGAACGAATCACTTGCAAACATGAGCATGGCTTCAGATTTGCAGAGAGCTTCAAATCTTGTCGGAAAGTTCGCATCAGTAGATGTTAACGGACAGACAATTACCGGTAAGGTTGATACGGTAGAATATAAGGATGGCACAGCTTATCTTTCAATAGAAGGAGAAAAATATCCGCTTTCAAGCCTTGTTGAATCAATCGACTCAACTTACCTTACAGCTACAGAGCTTTCAAAGCAGTTTGACAGTATTCTTGAAACTCTTCCGATGCTTGAGGCACTTTCAGAAAGTGATGAAGCAAAGATTACTAACTTAAGAGCTGCATATGATGCAATGGATATGTATCAGCAGAGCTTTATCTCAAAAGACAGCTTGGCAAAGCTTGCGGTATATGAAGAAAGATTAGCTCAGATTAAGGAAGCAAATAAAACAGAAGATGAAGGAAGCGAAGAGCCTTCAGAAAACGAAAATGGTTCAACAGAAGAAGTAACCGAATAAGTTAAATGGATTTAATGGAGGAAAGGTTATGGCAATAATAAAACCGAATTTCCCTTCAATAGAACAGGTTACAGATCAGTATTTACAGAAAAGTTCAAAGCCTGTAGAGGTGAGAACAAGTGACGGGAAGTCTTTTGCAGACATATATAAAGATGCCAGGAAGGCTGATTTATCCGACAGCGGAGTAAGATTTTCAAAGCACGCAGCGAACAGACTTACAGACAGAAATATTGAACTTTCAAAAGGTCAGCTTGACCGCCTTAATTCAGGGACGATGCAGGCGTCAATGAAGGGAATCAACGAATCATTAGTTCTTGTTGATGACATGGCATTTATTGTTAACATTAAAAACAATACAGTCATTACAGCAATGGACAAAAACAGTTCCGACGAAAACGTTTTTACAAATATAGACGGAGCGGTAATAGCATAAAGCCGGACCTACGGGAGGCTTTAACATCTTTGAATGACAGATAAGATGACAAGTAAACAGAATTAATTACGGAGGTCAAATATTATGATGAGATCACTTTTCTCTGGTGTTGCAGGTCTTAAGACTCACCAGACAAGAATGGATGTTATCGGTAACAACATCGCTAACGTTAATACAGTAGCATACAAGTCACAGTCAGCTACATTCCAGGAACTCATGTATCAGAACACACAGAACGCTTCAGCAGCTAACGAAGCTACAGGACGAGGCGGTATCAATGCAAAGCAGATTGGTCTTGGTTCAAGCCTTGCTGCAATCAACACCAATATCACACAGTCAGGTTCTTCTCAGTCAACAGGAAATGCCTTCGACGTTCAGATTTCAGGAGATTCTTTTTTCATAGTTTCAGACGG
>SFNX01000174.1 GCA_004552595.1 Lachnospiraceae bacterium
AGATGGGCATAGTTTGAGTCCTCGTAATGATGAAAAGACCGGTTTCGAGAAAGCAGATTTTGTACATATAATTTCAAAGGGTGACAGAATTGAAAACGGTTCGATTACGATTGAGTGTTTAAGCCCTGAAAATAAAGGTGTTTCAGTACCGGGAAGTGAAGGAGGAAATTCAGTATTAGGAAGAGGAGAAGGCACTTCAGTACAAGGCAGTGGAGCTGATAAGATCTCGGAAAGCTTAAATGATATGTCTTTAGTGCTTAAGGTAATGTACGAAAATGATAAGAATCACTTTTCAATGCTATATACAGGAGACATAAGCTCAGAAGTTGAGCAGGCACTTATTAATGATTCACAAATCAAAGACAAGTTAAAAAATATTGACTACTTAAGTGTTCCGCATCATGGAAGCAAGTACTCTTCATCTGAACAATTCATAAATACTGTTAACCCAAAGGTTAGCGTAATATCTGCCGGCAAGAATAACTCATATGGACACCCACATAACGAAACACTTGAACGCCTTGAATCAGTGGCTACTTCAATCTACCGTACAGATGAACTCGGACAAATTACATGTAGTTGCAAAAGAAACGGCCCTTTTACCGTGAGGAGTGTTATAAGCAATAAGTAGAATTTCATATGTGGAACAAATGTCAGGCGGGGCTAAAACAGCGTAAATTGTTCATTTTGGCCCCGCGGGGAGTGTGGGGCGAGTACTAGGCGGGGCTAAATCAGCGTGAATTGCCACTTTTGGCCCCGCGGGGAGTGCAGCACAAGTATAAGATGGGGCTAAATCAGCGTGAATTGCCACTTTTAGCCCTGCGGGGAATGTAGGACAAATGTCAAGCGGGGCCAAAACAGCGTAAATTGTTCATTTTGGCCCCGCGGGGAGTGCGGGACAAGTATTAGGCGGGGCTAAATAAGCGTGAATTGCTACTTTTAGCCCCGCGGGGCGTGTAGAACAAGTGTAAAGCGGGGTCAAAACAGCCCAAATTGCCACTTTTGGCCCCGCGGGGAGTGCAGCACAAGTATAAGGCGGGGCTAAAACAGCGTAAATTGTTCATTTGGGCCCCGCGGGGAGTGCGGGACAAATGTAAGGCGGGGCTAAATCAGCGTGAATTGCCACTTTTGGCCCCGCGGGGAGTGCAGCACAAGTATAAGGCGGGGCCAAAACAGCGTAAATTGTTCATTTGGGCCCCGCGGGGAGTGTAGCACAAGTATAAGGCGGGGCTAAATCAGCGTGAATTGCCACTTTTGGCCCCGCGGGGAGTGTAGAACAAGTGTAAGTCGGGGCCAAAACAGAGTGAATTGCCACTTTTAGCCCCGCGGGCAACAAAAGGAGGATAGACATGGTTATTAATTGTAATATTATGAAAAAAAAAGAAGAACAACTTCAAAAGGAACTTAATAGCATAAATAATAAGGAAAAGAAATTTCCAAAAGGTGAGCTGAGATGTGCCAAAAATAAAAGTCGATATAAGTGGTTTGTGAAAAAACAAAAGGGGACTAGCTATCTTCCAAAAACGCAAAGGGATTTGGCAGAAAAACTGGCAGAAAAAAAGTATTATTCATACAAAAAACAGGAATTAGAAGGTATGCTTGCTGCATGTAAAGCTTATTTAAAAATAATGCAACCAATAGAGGGACAAACGGAAAAACTTCTGTATCATCCAGAGTATAGTAAATTGCTTGATAAACACTTTGTTCCCTTGAACGAAACATTATTAGAGTGGCAGAATACTCCATATGAGCATTGTAATAAATATGAGGAAGCATTAATTGTAAAAGGAACACAAGGAAAAATGCTTAGATCAAAGTCAGAAGCAATAATTGACATGGTACTATATAAAAATAAAATTCCATTTAGGTATGAAGAGAAGCTTGCACTTGGAACAACTATTCTTTATCCGGATTTTGTAATTAGACATCCCATGACGGGGAAATACTATTATTGGGAACATTTTGGAATGATGGATGATGAAGAATATCGGAGTCATACATGTAATAAAATAAGACTATATTGTGAAAATGGGATTATTCCGACTATTAAATTAATTACTACCTTCGAGACAAAAGATAATCCACTAAGCATTGAAAAAGTTGAAATGATTGTTCAGGAATATTTCTTGAATTCTTATCTGTGACTACCTCTACAATTGACCATCTTATTTTCTTGGTTTATAATTATTAACCGACATGTTCTATTTACAATCCATTTTGGAAAATCTAAGTTAGTATTGTTTCAATCTATATTGCAATTATTAGAGGCAAATGATGCACAGACTTTTTCAAGAATGGCTAAAGTGTCAATGATGACTTACTGTGAGTCTGAAAGAAATAGAAGTTTTGAAGTTTGGTAGTGAAAGGAAGTACTTATGTTTTGGGATAAAGTATCAGGTGTATATGACTTATTTGAAAATATTTATAATAAAAGTGTATATCAGTCAACAGGTGAGAGTGTTGCCAAATATATAAAAAATACAGATAGGGTTTTAGAGTGTGCGTGTGGAACAGGGGCCATCAGCATTTTCATTGCTCCTGTGTGTAAAGAATTAATTGTTTCC
>SFNX01000009.1 GCA_004552595.1 Lachnospiraceae bacterium
GAAATTCATTTCCACGAGGTTGGAATGAAGGATGCGCTGATTGATATAGCATCGGTTGTATATCTTATGAATAAGCTTAAGGTTGATAAGGTTGTTGTATCGCCTGTAAATGTCGGATTCGGAAAAGTAAAATGTGCGCACGGCATATTGCCGGTTCCGGCACCTGCAACAGCTGAACTTGTGAAGGGAATTCCTACATATGCGGGCAGATTTGAGGGCGAGCTTTTAACGCCAACAGGTGCCGCATTATTGAAATATTATGCCGATGAGTTTAGCTATCAGCCGCTAATGAACGTGATTAAGTGCGGATACGGAACGGGAAATAAGAATTTTGAGAGTGCAAATGTTGTAAAGGCTGTACTCGGTGAAGTGACTGATGAGTTAATAAGCGAAAATGTAATCGAGCTTAACTGTAATGTCGATGACATGAGCGCAGAAGATATGGCATATGCAACTAAGGCTTTAATTGAAAACGGTGCGAAGGATGCTTTTGTTACTCCTGTAATTATGAAGAAGGGACGAAGTGGAATGCTTTTGACTGTTCTATGCTCTGCCATAGATAAGGAAAGGTTTGTATCGCTTATATTTAAGCATACATCAACTATCGGAATACGAGTTAAGGAGACTGAGCGTATTATCCTTAACAGACACGAAGAAACCGTACATACAAAACTTGGCGATGTAAGAGTAAAATACTCGGAAGGTTACGGCGTTAAAAGGGAAAAGCCTGAATTTGAAGATTTAAGAAAGCTCGCAGAGGAAAATAACATCTCAGTAGCTGAGGCAAGGAAGATTTTTTATGATATATACAAAGCCTGATTACTATGACGAATTCACATGTATTGCTGACAAGTGTAAAGACACATGCTGCAGCGGATGGCAGATAGTAATCGATGATGAATATTTAAATAAATATAAGAAAAATGAAAAATTCAGCTTATTTGACATGAATGAGTACGTCGATTTTAAGGAGCACGTATTCAAGCAGTCCAATGACAGAAGGTGCGCATTTTTACGCGATGACAATTTGTGTAAGCTATGCTTTGAATACGGTGAATCCGCGCTTTGCAGAACGTGTCACTTGTATCCAAGACACATAGAGGAATTTGAAAACGTAAGAGAGATTTCTCTTTCCTTATCATGCCCTCAGGTCTGTAAAATTCTGCTTAACAGAGATACTAAGGTTAAGTTTGTATCATGCGAGAATGATGAATCAGAGGAATATGAAGATTTTGACTTTATGCTTTACTCATGCCTACTCGATGCAAGAGACGTAATGATTGAAATTTTGCAAAACAGAGGCTTAAGCATCGATGTGAGAGCCGGTATGGTTTTAGGTCTTGCTTTCGATATGGAAAAGAGGCTTAATGACGGCAGATTTTTTACAATAGAAGAGCTTCTTGATTACGCCATCACTACCGATGCTTTAGTCAAATCATCGGCAAAGATAAATAGCTTTTTATCCGATAAAACGCGCGTCTATAAATACATGAAGAGAAAGTTTGAGACTTTAATTAAGCTTGAGCCGATATCATACGACTGGATAAATCTTTATTCGGAAGCAGATTATATTCTTTATAAAAAGGGTATGGAAAATTACACGGACATAAGCGAAAAGTTTGATGAATATAATAAAAAAGACAAGCGTTTTGACGTCATTTTAGAGCAGATACTTGTCTATTTTGTGTTTACTTACTTTTGCGGTGCCGTATATGACAGTAATATATACGGCAAAGCAAAGCTTTGTGTGTACAGCGTCTATTACATAAAGGAGCTTTTAAAAGCGATGTTTGTAAGAAATGATTATGAACTGACACAAGAGGAAATTGAAGATATCGTAATAAGGTATTCAAGGGAACTTGAACATTCAGATATAAATCTTGGCAAAATAGAAGAGTTTTAAAGGCTTGTATGATATAATGTAATTTAATCTGTAATTTCGGACCGATGGTCCTTTATAAGGAAAGTGTTATTATGAAGCAGCAGAGCAGGATTAAATTTAAAGGGACAATAAATACATATGTAAAATGGCCGCTTTGGCTTTCGGTTCTTCTTGCATTTTTCAACGTGGCAATGTTTTTCGTTGATTTCAAGGCAGGACTTGTTATGCTTTTGTTCCTTGTTACATATATTTCGGTAGCCCTTATTTTATATTACAAGAACAAGAGCCTTATCATTAATGACCTTGTCAATTTCGCGACAAGATACGGTCAGGTACAGCGTCAGCTTCTAAGAGACCTTGAAATACCATACGCCTTACTTGATGAGGGTGGCAAAATCATCTGGACTAACGAAGCATTTGAAAAGACTACTCATATTAAGAACGGGTATAAAAAGTCTATAATGACGCTTTTGCCTGAAATCAAAAAAGAAGATATTCCGGTCGTTGAAGAAGAAAATGAAATTATGATTACTCACGAAGGCGAAGACTTCAGAGTAAATATGCGTAAAGTTATTCTTAACGAGATGATGGAGTCATCAGACGTCTTAGAGACAATCGACACTGACAGCTATCTTATCGCAGTGTTTATGTTTGATGAGACTAAGATTAATACACTTCTTAGAGATAATGATGATCAGAAGCTTGTAGTCGGACTTATTTACATTGATAACTATGATGAAGCTTTAGAGAGTATCGAGGAAGTGAGACGTTCACTTCTTATCGCCTTAATCGACAGAAAGATTAACAAATACTTCTCTTCAATGGAAGCACTCGTTAAAAAGCTTGATAAAGACAAATATCTTGTTATATTCCAGAAGAAGTTCCTTAATTTATTGGTCGACAGAAGATTTGACATACTTGAAGACGCCAAGACCGTTAATATCGGTAATGAAATGGCAGTTACTTTAAGTATTGGTATCGGTGTTGAGACAGGTACATATATAGACAACTACGAAAGCGCCCGTCAGTCTATCGACCTTGCACTTGGAAGAGGCGGAGACCAGGCAGTAGTTAAGACTAAGAATGACGTACTCTATTACGGCGGTAAGACACAGGTTGCAGAGAAGAATACAAGAGTTAAAGCAAGAGTCAAAGCCCACGCCCTTCGTGAAATAATTGAAAGCACCGATAAGATTATCGTTATGGGCCATAAACTGACTGACGTTGACTCTTTTGGCGCATCAATCGGAGTATACAGAGCAGCTAAAACATTCGGTAAAAAGACTCATATCGTAATCAACGAGGTATCAACCTCTGTTCGCCCTCTGATGGACAGAGTACTTGCTACGGAAGAATATGAACAGGACCTCTTCTTAAACGGAGTTGAGGCATTAGACGCAGCTGATGAAAATACGGTTGTAATTGTAGTTGATACGAATAAGCCAAGCTATACAGAGTGTGATGAGCTTCTCACAAAGTGCAAGACGATAGTTGTTATCGACCATCACAGACAGGGCACTGAGAAAATCGAAAATGCAACTCTTTCATATATCGAGCCATATGCTTCTTCGGCATGTGAAATGGTAGCAGAGATTATTCAGTACATATCAGACACCATGAAGATAAAACAGGTTGAGGCCGACTGTATTTATTCGGGAATGATGATTGATACCAACAACTTCCTTACTAAGACAGGTGTCAGAACGTTTGAGGCAGCAGCCTACTTAAGACGAAACGGTGCTGACGTCACCAGAGTACGTAAGATGTTCAGAGACAGCATGGACGACTATAAGGTGAGAGCTGAAATTGTCAGAAAAGCAGAAGTATATGCCAATGATTTTGCAATTTCAATAACACCTGAGGAAATTCCAATCGAATCTCCTACGATTATCGGCGCACAGGCAGCCAACGAACTTCTTAACATTAACGGAATTAAGGCATCATTTGTACTTACTAACTTCCAGAACCAGATATACATCTCAGCCCGTTCAATAGATGAGATAAATGTCCAGGTGATTATGGAAAAACTCGGCGGCGGAGGACATCTTAACATAGCCGGTGCCCAGTTAAGCGGAGTTACGAGCGAGGAAGCAAGGCAGATGCTTATTGATACAATCGATAATATGATAAAGGACGGTGATTTATAATGAAGGTTATTCTTCTTGCCGATGTAAAGGCACTTGGTAAAAAGGACGATATAGTGGATGTTGCTGACGGATACGCCAAGAACGGACTTATTGGCAAAAAGCTTGCAGTAGAGGCAACACCTAAGGCATTAAATGACTTAAAGCTTAAAAAGCAAAATAATGACAAGGTTGCAGCTGAAAATCTCGCAAATGCCAAGAAGCTTAAGGACGAATTAAAAGACAAGACGGTTACATTAAAGATTAAATGCGGTGAGGGCGGAAAGACTTTCGGCTCGGTAACCGGAAAAGAAATTTCAGAAGAAGTTAAAAGCCA
This sequence comes from Lachnospiraceae bacterium, assembly GCA_004552595.1. GTDB lineage: Bacteria > Bacillota > Clostridia > Lachnospirales > Lachnospiraceae > UBA2868. The sequence continues at coordinate 4,343 of SFNX01000009.1, forward strand.
GCTTGGAATAGAAATTGACAAGAAAAAGATTGTTATTAACGATGCAATCAAATCAGTAGGTGAGTACGAGGTTACATACAAGATTCACCCTGAAGTTGCAGCTAAGATTAAGGTTAAGGTAGAGGAACTCTAAGGTGGCAGACGAAGAGGTACTTATAAAAAGAATAATGCCCCACAACTTTGAGACGGAGAAATCAGTTATCGGCTCAATGTTAACAAGTAAGGATGCCATTGTTGAAGCGGCGGGGATTCTTTCGCCGGATGACTTTTACGGCAAGCAGTACGGTATTTTATTCAAGGCAATCGTTGAGCTTGATACGCTTGGTAAGGATGTAGATCTTATTACAATTAAGGAACATTTATCCACAATGCAGGGAGTTCCGGACGGGCTTAATGCACTTGAGTTTGTTAAGGAAATACTTGATACATCATACACTGCATCATATGTTAAGCAGTACTGTGAATACGTAAAAGGAAAATCCATTCTTCGAAAGCTCATTAACTTCAATGAAGATGTTTCGAAAATGTGCTATGAAGGAAAGGATCCGGTAGATGTAATATTAGAAGATACCGAGAAAAAGATATTCGACATTGTACAGAATAGAAACACCGCTGACTATGTTCCTATTAACGAAGTAGTAATAAATACCGTTCAGAACATAAGAGCGGTCTCTAAGGCTAAAGGCACAGTTACAGGTATTCCGTCAGGCTTCATTGAACTTGACAGGATGACAGCAGGATTTCACGGCTCCGAGCTTATTCTTATTGCGGCAAGACCTGCAATGGGTAAGACTGCATTTGTATTAAACGTAGCCGATTACGTATGCTTTAATCAGCAAAAGTCGGCGGCCGTTTTTTCACTGGAAATGTCAAAGGAGCAGCTTGTACAGCGTCTACTTGCGCAGGAAGCTAAGATTGATGCGCAGCATATAAGAACAGGCTCGCTTGATGATAAGGAGTGGATGGCGCTTATGGAAGGTGCCAATACAATTGCAAATTCAAAGCTTATTATCGATGATACGCCTAATATTTCAATCAGTGAATTAAGGTCAAAGTGCAGGAAATATAAACATGACCTTGGAATAGACATTATTATTATCGACTATCTGCAGCTTATGAGCGGTGGCGGTAAAATCGAATCAAGACAGCAGGAGATTTCCGAAATTTCGCGTTCACTTAAAGGTCTTGCAAGAGAACTTGATGTTCCTGTAATTGCTCTGTCACAGCTTTCACGAGCTGTTGAAAAGCGAGAGGAGCACAGACCTGTTCTTTCGGACCTTCGTGAATCGGGCGCAATTGAGCAGGATGCCGACGTAGTAATGTTTTTGTACAGGGATGATTATTATCATCCTGATACAGAGAAAAGGGACGTTGCGGAAGTAATTATTGCCAAGCAGAGAAGTGGTCCTATCGGTACGGTTGAGCTTGCCTGGCTTCGTGAATTTACTAAGTTTGCTAACCTTGCCAAGTAGAAACATAGAAGTAATTGTTGCTTAAGAGTCGCAATTGTTGTAAAATCAATTCGACAGAAATATTGTATATTACAATGGAGGATAATAAAATGGCATTTGTAATTTCAGATCAGTGCATCAGCTGTGGAACATGTGAAGGACAGTGCCCTGTAGGCGCTATCTCTGCAGGCGACGGTAAGTTCGAAATCAATCCGGATACATGCATCAGCTGTGGTTCATGTGCAGGCGCTTGTCCTGTAGGTGCAATCTCAGAGGGTTAATTGAGAGATTTGTATTTTTAAAAGCTCCTGCTTTAGCGGGGGCTTTTTTTACTGATATACAAATTCTACAAAAAATACTGTAATAATGCTGATTTGTATGTAAATAAGTACACATTGGATTATTGACGTGTATACAATCTGGAAATATAATAGAGTTACTACAAAAGAAGCATGAAAAGTGCTTTTGAAACAATAAATTTTAAATTTTTACAGGAGGCAATTTCAATGAGATCAGAATGGAATGGTTTCGTAGGCGGTAAGTGGGAATCAGAAATTAATGTTCGTGACTTTATCCAGAAGAACTATACACCATATGATGGTGATGATTCTTTCCTTGCAGGCCCTACACAGAACACAAAGGACTTATGGGACATCGTATTGGGATACCAGAAGAAGGAACGTGAAAACGGTGGTGTTGTAGATATGGACACAAAGGTTGTTTCTACAATCACATCTCATGGTCCTGCATACTTAGATAAGAGCAAGGAGACAATTGTTGGTTTCCAGACAGACGCTCCATTCAAGCGTGCTCTTCAGCCATATGGTGGTATCAGAATGGCTGAGAAGGCTTGTTCAGATAACGGATATGAAGTAGATCCTGAAATTTCAGAGTTCTTCTCAACACACAGAAAGACACATAACGCAGGTTGTTTCGATGCTTACAACCAAGAGATGAGAGCTTGTCGTTCAGCTCATATCATCACAGGTCTTCCTGATGCATACGGACGTGGACGTATCATCGGTGACTACAGAAGAGTTGCCCTTTATGGTATCGATCGTCTTATCGAAGACAAGCAGGCTCAGAAGGATTCAACAGGACGTGTTATGACAGATGATGTTATCCGTCTTCGTGAAGAGCTTTCAGAGCAGATGACAGCTCTTAAGATGATGAAGGAAATGGCTCTTTCATATGGCTGTGATATTTCTAAGCCGGCTACAAACGTTCAGGAAGCTATCCAGGCTACATACTTCGGATATCTTAGCGCTATTAAGGAGCAGAACGGTGCTGCTATGTCACTTGGACGTACTTCAACATTCATCGACTGCTACGCAGAGAGAGACTTAAAGAACGGAACATTTACAGAAGAGCAGATTCAGGAATTCATCGATCACTTCGTCATGAAGCTTCGTTGCGTTAAGTTTGCTCGTACACCTGAATACAACCAGATCTTCGCAGGTGACCCGGTATGGGTAACAGAGTCTATCGGTGGTGTTGGTGTTGACGGACGTCACATGGTTACTAAGTCATCATTCAGATATCTTCATACACTTAATAACCTTGGTGCAGCTCCGGAACCTAACCTTACAGTTCTCTGGTCACCAAGACTTCCGGAAGGATTTAAGAAGTTCTGTGCTAAGACATCAATCAATACATCATCAATCCAGTATGAGAACGATGAACTTATGAGACCTGTACACGGTGATGATTATGGTATCGCATGCTGCGTATCATCAATGGTTATCGGTAAGGAAATGCAGTTCTTCGGAGCACGTGCTAACGTAGCTAAGTGTCTTCTCTATGCTCTTAACGGTGGTGTCGATGAAGTTACTAAGAAGCAGGTTGGACCTAAGTATCGTCCTGTAGAAGGTGACGTTCTTGATTATGATGATGTTATGAGCAAGTTCATTGACATGCTCGAGTGGCAGGCTGATGTATACGTTAACACACTTAACATCATCCACTACATGCATGATAAGTATTGTTACGAAAGAGCAGAGATGGCTCTTCATGACAGAGACGTTAAGAGATACTTCGCAACAGGTGTTGCAGGACTTTCAATTGTTGCTGACTCACTTTCAGCTATTAAGTATGCTAAGGTTGAGCCAATCAGAGACGAAGATGGTATCATCGTAGACTTCAAGACAACAGGAGACTTCCCTAAGTATGGTAACGATGATGACAGAGTTGACTCAATTGCAACTGAGATCGTATCAAAGTTCATGACAGCTGTAAGAAGACATCATACATACAGAAATGGTATTCCTACAACATCAATCCTTACAATTACATCTAACGTAACATATGGTAAGGCAACAGGTAACACACCTGACGGACGTAAGAAGGGACAGCCATTCGCACCAGGTGCTAACCCAATGCACGGTCGTGATACACATGGTGCTGTAGCATCACTTTCATCTGTAGCTAAGCTTCCATTCAAGGATGCACAGGATGGTATTTCAAATACATTCACAATCATCCCGGGTGCACTTGGTAAGGAAGATCAGGTATTCGCAGGTGATATCGAAATCGATTTAAACAAATAATCGATAATAAAAGTTAACATAGGAGGAGTAAAATGGCAGCAGACAATAATATTGATGATTTGATTGCATTCCTTGACGGCTCAGCTAAAAAGGGTGTTGGTCATATTAATGTTGACACAGATGAACTGTCAGATAAAAACGTGAGTGTTGAGACAATGGGATGTACAGATTGTTCACGTACGCCACTTGCATGCTCCGTTCCAACACTCCACCAGGGACTAGATGATTACAAATAAAGGAGGAACTTACAATGGCAGCTAATACACAGCAGATTGACAACCTTGTGAACTTACTTGATGGCTATTCAAAAAAGGGTGGACATCATCTTAATGTAAACGTTCTTAACAGAGAGACTCTTCTTGATGCACAGAAGAACCCTGAGAAGTATCCTCAGCTTACAATTCGTGTATCAGGATATGCAGTTAACTTCATTAAGTTAACACCTGAACAGCAGGCTGATGTTATCTCAAGAACATTCCATGAGGCTATCTAATTATTTTTCACGATTCAATTTGAATCATGACTGATTTTTTAGTCAAAATAAGCCCCCGTAATTTTGCGGGGGCTTTTTATATGATATAATAAGAGATGTAGTATTTAATACTTTGAATGGAGATGATTTAATGAAAGGTAGAATACATTCTTTAGAAAGCTTTGGAACGGTAGACGGTCCGGGCACAAGATTCGTTGTTTTTTTCCAGGGATGTCCTATGAGATGCCTTTACTGTCATAATCCTGACACATGGGATCCAAAAGGCGGTACAGAAATGAGTGCAGAGTACATTCTTGAGCAGTATGAGAGGAACATTGCATTCTATAGTGGTGGCGGTATTACTACTACAGGTGGTGAGCCACTTCTTCAGATTGATTTTCTGATAGAGCTTTATGAGAAGGCTAAGGAAAAGGGAATCCATACATGCCTTGATACATCAGGAATCGTATTCAATAAGAATAATCCTGAACTTATGGCTAAATTTGACAGACTTATGAAGGTAACAGACCTCATTATGCTTGACATTAAGCATATCGATCCTGAACTTCACAAGAAGATTGCTTCCCAGCCTAACGAAGGCATACTTGCTTTCGCAGAATATACCGCTGAGAAGAATGTCGATTTATGGATAAGACACGTAATAGTTCCGGGACTTACCGACGATGATGAGTACCTTTACAAGCTTGGATACTATATCGGTGGCCTTTCTAACTTAAAGGCACTTGATGCACTCCCGTATCACACAATGGGTGAAGTCAAGTATGCTAAGCTCGGTAAGGAATACCCTCTTAAGGGAACACCTCCAATGGATAAAGATATACTAATCGAGAAGAAGCAGGTAATCATTGACGGAATCAAGAAAAGAAGAGCCGAGCTTTCGGCAAAATAAATAAAACCGTGGATTTACTCCACGGTTTTATTTATTAAGTCCGCTGCTATGAGCAATAAATAAACTCATGCGAACAGGTGCAAATTACTGATTAGCCAAGCTTGGCAATCTCAGCCATTAAGTCTTCAATGTTCATTCCGTGAACCATTGCAGCTTCCTCTAATGACTCTCCCTGTGATGCAGGACATCCAAGACAGTGCATTCCCATTCCCATTAAGATAGGAGCTACCTCAGGCTTAATTTTTAAAATCTGACCAATTGTCATTTCTTTTGTGATTTCCATTTTAATCCTCCAAATAGTATTGATATGCTGATTAAACTACAGCAAGTGTTAATAAAGCATGTTCTCCAATGATAGTGTCACCGTTCTCTTCAAGGTATGAAGCATAAGCCTCTGTGTACTTCTCAGCAACTCCATACTCTGAAATAATATTGCATACTTTATTGAAATCTTCAGGAGTATGATGAGACTTATGAATTACAAGTATAAGCTTTCCTGATTTCTTACTCTTGTAAAGCGCATTCTCTCCTGCGTAAAACTTTGAGAGAAGCTTTGCGACAGATATTACATCCGATAACTTCTCAAATGAGAATATCTTAGTAATCTCAAATCCCTGAGAAGCTTCCTTAATAGTGTTATCTGAAGCTACAGCTTCATCGTTATTGGTTGCCTGTCTGTATTTCTTGAATAAATCGAGAACATTCTCTGCATCAGATGACAGCGACTGAATAAGCTGTTCAATCGGTGAAGAACTTTCTGACGACTCATGAACAGACGGTGCAAAATTAGCAAATCTTGTGTCTAATTCTTCCGGATCTTCAACCTTTGTAATAATAAGAATAATACTGTCGGCTGATACCGGAACGGCTTCTATCATTAGAGGAGTGTCTTCTGCTTCAAAACCCAGCTCATATGTGGCCTTCTGCATCATATCGCGGAAAAGCTTTTTAGCCTTGTCGCTTCCGTATGCAAGCTCTGAAATCTTAAGCTCTCTCTGAGCAAGATCTGCTCTTGTAAGTGTGCATCTGATCTGATGGTCATTTACCCGTTCAAGCTTCATATTATCACTCCCTTCATTTTATTCATATTGTAGTATTATTAAAACATACAATCCTGACATTTATAATACCATAATATAAATGTAATGCAAAAGATATGAATAAAAAATATATATATTTCACAAAAATTTCAAAATCCATATTGAATAATAGGTAAATGTTTATTATAATAGCCCCACGAGACTTCTTTCGGAGTACATTACGAAAGGAGGGTAGTTAATGGCATAGTAATATGCATACACATAAATTCAGTTCTTTTACATAGGAGTTCAGTGCTTCCTGTGTAACTGATTTCATCATAGCAATATGATGCCTTAATAGGATTTAAATCCTATCATATCGTAACTATAAATCACGTATTACGATATCCACTAAATATTTATAATAATTCAGTTTTATTCTACAGGCATATCAGCCTAAAAATATCACGGAAGAAGTCTCTTATTGCATAAAATTTATTACATCACATGCACGTTAACAGAAATGTTAGTATATTCTTTTACAATTTGTGCAATACTTTGTGCGCCACCTTTTTAGACCAAACAAAAACGAACCCAATGCGCGGACTAAAGGTGGTGCATATTTTGTAAAAATCAAATACACGTGGTATAATGTTGTGGATTGTGGGTTTGAAGAAATAGCCGAAAGGAGACTTGATTTTTGGCACAAAGATACGAAATGAGCAGAAAGCAGATGATGAGGAGGAAAAGGCACAGAAGACGCATGATGCTAAGAATAATCCCTGTTGTGATTATTATGGTTGTGCTTCTGATTGGAGCGATTGTTTTTGCAACTTCCGGAGCTCTTGATGACTTATCATATTCAGGTAAAAAAGCAGATTTAACAGAATATTTTGGAGAAGTTTCTGAAAACGAAGCAATAGTAGTAAGAAACGGGGAGTATACAGAAGAAAGAGTAACACTAATCGGGGGTAATCCATATGTTAATTACGACATTGTAAAGTCTGATTATGTGAGTAGATTTTATCATGATGAGAAGCTTAATCAGATTCTGTATACTAATGCGACAGAGACTTTAAGAACCACTATCGGAACGAATACATACGGTCCAAGTGGAGTTGAATATACACTCAGTGCACCTGCTACTTCTATACGTGGCGAGACACTTTATATGTCATTTGAGTATCTTAAGCTTTTTACTACTCTTGACTATACAATAAAAGGCGGAAATGACGGAACTCCTTACAGAATAGAGATATTTACGTCATCAGAAACTGTCAGAAGTGCAACGCTTGAGGAAGAAAAAGCTATTAGAGTTGCTGCCGGCAAAAAGGAAAAAGTACTTGTTAAGCCGGCTAAGGGCACTCAATTAAGAGTATTTGAAAATGCCGGCGATGAAACGCTAGCCGATGGCTGGGTTAAAGTCATGACAGATGACTATTATATTGGTTACATCGAGAAAAAACATTTATCAGACGTTACCGACATACAGATAAGTGTGAATGAGGTGGAGCCACTTAATATTACACCCGTTAGAAAGGATGGAGACGTAGTTCTTGGCTGGTCAATGATAGCAGGACAGAGCGGCAATGATACTATTTACAGTCAGCTTGACTCATCAAGCGGACTTAATGTCATTTCACCAACCTGGTTTTATCTTGCTGATGATGAAGGAAATATCGGTTCCTTTGCCAGTCAGGAGATAGTAAATGCGGCACACAATAAAGGAATTGACGTATGGGGGATGGTTGATAATTTCACAAATCCCGATATTACTACGGCATACATTCTTGGCGATGAGGCAATAAGAACTAAAGTAATTGATTCACTTATTTCACTTGCCCTTCAGTATAACCTTGACGGACTTAACATTGACTTTGAGTCATTAAAAGAAGAAGCGGGTGAACCGTTTATCCAGTTTATAAGAGAGCTCTCAATTAAGACAAGGGCAAATAACCTTGTACTCTCTGTTGATAATTACGTACCAAAAGCATACACAAACCTTTATAATAGAAAGGAACAGGGTGTTTTTGCAGACTATGTAATAATCATGGGATATGATGAGCACTATAACGGCTCTACTGTAGCAGGTTCTGTTGCATCAATCGGATATGTTACGGAAGGTATAGACAAAACACTTGAGGAAGTACCTAAGGAAAAGGTTATAAATGCCCTTCCGTTCTATACAAGAATGTGGACTGTTGCTGATGCAGTATGGGAAAATGAAGCTGATGCACCTGTTGATTCTAACGGTAATCCGGTTGACTATGTAATCGAGGAAGTTCAGACTTTGCCGATGCAGCAGGCAATCGATGCGGCTAAGTCACATTCGAATGCGGTTACTGTTTTTGACGAAACTACTAAACAAAACTATGTAGAATGGTCAAATGGCAACAGAAAAACAATGATGTGGCTTGAAGATGCTACCTCACTTGAGGCTAAGCTTCAGGTGATGAAAGAAAGAAATATTGCAGGAGTCGCTGTATGGCAGTTAGGATACGGCGAACCTTTTGCCTGGGAAGTAATTTCAAAGTACTACTAAGATGAACACAGAATTTATTGAACTGAATATAGATGATATTTCTAAGGAGGCAATTACAAGGGCCGGTGATATAATTAAAAACGGAGGACTTGTTGCCTTTCCTACAGAAACTGTATACGGACTTGGCGGAGACGGGCTTAACAGAGAGTCATCAATGAAGATATATGAAGCAAAGGGAAGACCGTCGGATAATCCGCTGATTATACATATAGCCGATATTAAAGATTTATTCACAATAACGACAAATGTATCTGATAAGGCACTTGCGCTAGCTGAAAAGTTCTGGCCGGGGCCTCTTACAATGATACTTAAAAAAGCAGACATTGTTCCTTATGAGACTACAGGCGGACTTGACACTGTAGCGGTGAGAATGCCTGATAATAAAATAGCACTTGAATTTATTAAGGCAGCAGGAGGATTTGTCGCAGCTCCTTCCGCCAATTTATCGGGACGTCCGTCTCCTACTAAGGCTTCACACGTGAAAAGTGACTTAGACGGCAGAATAGATATGATTCTTGACGGCGGCTCATCGATTATAGGACTTGAGTCAACAATAGTTGATATGACAGAAGAAACACCAATAATTCTTCGTCCGGGATATATCTCAATGAATACGTTATCAAGAGTAGTCGGTGATGTAATATATGATGCGGCAATTCTTGAGATAGGAAGTAACGAGCCACCAAGAGCTCCGGGCATGAAGTACAGACACTACGCTCCAAAGGGCGAATTATCAATAGTCAAGGGCGAGAGAGAAAAGGTTATTAAATATATTAAAACCCAGGCAGAAAACGCAATAAAGAGTGGAGAGAGAGTCGGAATAATTGCAACGGAAGAGACATATCTAAATTACAGTGCAACAGTTGTTCAAAACATCGGCTCAAGAGACGATGAGGCTCAGATTGCAAGACGTTTATATGCTGTACTGAGAGATTTTGATGAAGATGACATCACCCGTATCTACTCGGAAGATTTTGATACTCCGAATATGGGTCAGGCGATAATGAACAGGTTAATTAAGGCCGCAGGCCATCATATAATTACACTATAGGAGGAACGCAATGAAAGTTTCAATCGGATGTGATCATGGCGGATATGATCTTAAAGAAAAGGTAAAGGCCCATCTTATTGAAAAAGGAATTGAAGTAGTTGACTTTGGTACAAATGACTTAAGTTCATGCGACTACCCGGACTTTGGAATTGAGGCTGCAAAGGCAGTTGCAAATAATGAGGTCGATAAGGGAATAGTTATCTGTACTACAGGAATCGGTATTTCAATTGCCGCTAATAAGGTTAAGGGAATAAGGTGTGCACTTTGTTCAGACTTAACAAGTGCCAGACTTACAAGGGAGCACAATGATGCGAACGTTCTTGCATTGGGTGCTGCTATTATCGGACACCTTGTAGCACTTGATATTGTAGATGTATTCTTATCAACTGATTTCTCAGGACTTACGAAGCATTCAAGAAGAATAGAAAAAATCAAAGCGCAGGAAGAAAACTTTTAATAAACGTACTTAGCATAAGGAGGCGCAAAATGGCTAAAACAGTTATTATGGATCACCCGCTGATTCAGCACAAAATCGGTTACATCAGAAGAACAACAACAGGTACTAAGGATTTCAGACAGACAATTAGCGAAATTGCAATGCTTATCTGTTATGAGGCTACAAGACAGCTTGAACTTTCAGAAGTTGAAATCGAAACACCTATCTGTAAGACAACCGTTAAGGAACTTAAAGGAAAGAAAATGGCAATTGTTCCTATATTAAGAGCAGGACTTGGAATGGTTGACGGAATGCTTACAATGATTCCTGCGGCCAAGGTAGGTCATATCGGTTTATACAGAGATCCTGAGACAAAGAAGCCGGTTGAATATTATTGCAAGCTTCCTGAAGACTGTGCAGAGAGAGAAGTATTTGTAGTTGATCCTATGCTTGCAACCGGTGGTTCAAGTATTGCAGCCATTCAGATGCTTAAAGACAAAGGATGTAAAAAGATTCATTTCATGTGCATTATAGCGGCTCCTGAAGGAGTTAAGGCTATGGAAGAGGCTCATCCTGATGTTGATATGTATATCGGTGCACTTGATGAGAAGTTAAATGATCATGCATACATTGTTCCGGGTCTTGGAGATGCCGGAGACAGAATTTTTGGAACAAAATAACATTAAATACTGGAGAAGGTAATAATGAGTGATAAAAGGCTTGATTATATCTCGTGGGATGAGTATTTTATGGGGGTTGCATTACTTTCCGCACAGAGATCTAAAGATCCGAACACTCAGGTCGGTGCCTGCATAGTAAGCCAGGACAATAAAATATTGTCAATGGGCTACAACGGTTTTCCGAAAGGCTGTTCAGATGATTTATTCCCTTGGTGCAGGGAAGGCGATGCTTATGATAATAAGTATTTTTACACTACTCACAGTGAGCTTAACGCAATATTAAATTACAGAGGCACAAGTCTTGAGGGGTCTAAGCTCTATGTAACTTTGTTTCCGTGTAATGAATGCGCTAAGGCTATTATTCAGACAGGAATCAAGACTATTGTCTATGATTCGGATAAATATGCGAATACTGCAAGCGTAAAGGCTTCAAAGAGGATGCTTGATGCAGCGGGAGTTGAGTATTACAAATATACACGTTCCGGCAGAAAAATCGAGATTGAGGTTTAATTTGAAGGGTTCCTTGAAAGCGTATAAGAAAATAGCGGCTTCAATTATAGTTCTGGCGCTGGTGTCAGGATTGTTTCCTGTTGGCACTTTTGCAGAAACCACATCAGAAAAGATAAAAAAGGCAGAGGAGCTTAAGAAGCAGACCGAGGCACAAAAAGATGCGGTTTCTGAGAAAAAGGAAGAGCTTGAGGGCGAGAGGGCAGTGCTCAAGGGACAACTTGACCAGCTTAATGCTGACCTTGAAGAAATCAGTGAAAATCTTGAGAACATCGAGAAAAAGATAGATGTAAAATATGAAGAAATAGAGGCGGCTGAGAAAGAAGTTGAAGAAGCAAAGAATGAAGAAGCAAAGCAGTATGACTTCATGAAAAAGCGTATCAAGAGAATATACGAAAAGCGTGAGGTGTCGATTTTTGAAAGCTTTATTACAGCAACAAGCTATGCGGATTTTTTGAATAAGTCAGAATATATAAATAAGACTGAGGAATACGACCAGAAGATGTTTGAAAGGTGTATTGAGCTTAGAGAACAGGTCGAGGAAAAGGAAGCAAATCTTAATAAGGAAATGGATGAGCTGAATGCTTTGAAGGAGCAGGCAAGTGCCGAGCAGAGCAAGGTTTCGACTATTGTGTCAAATACTTCCGGTGCAATAGCAAGTAAGGATGGCGCAATTTCTGCTGCTGAGCTTGAAGAGGCAGCCTATAAGGCAGAGCTTGAAGCTCAGGAGGCTAATCTTACCGCACTTAAAAAGCAGCTTGCAGAAGAGCAGGCAATGTCAAGACGTGCCGCACAGATGGCATGGCGAGACGTGTCTGAGCTTACATACGAAGAATCAGATGAAGAGCTTTTAGCGTGTCTTATTTATTGTGAAGCAGGAAATCAGCCGTATGAAGGACAGGTTGCTGTTGGCGCTGTTGTAATTAACAGAATGCGAAGTGCAGCATACCCAAATTCGATGGTTGGTGTAATATATCAGAACAAACAGTTCTCACCTGTTGCAAGCGGAAGACTTGCCGCACGACTTGCGGTCGGGGCTAATGAGAGATGTCACCAGGCAGCAAGAGATGCAATGAACGGAACGACTCCGGTTGGAAACTGTCTGTATTTTAGAACGGTAATACCTGAAATTAATGGTCAGATTATCGGTGATCACGTATTCTATTAAGTATCAGTTCTCAAACTGTTCTACTTTAGATTTAAGATAATCAAAATCGCCTTCATATATCATATTGAGAAGTGAATCAAGAGTTCTTAATGCGACTTCCAATTCCCTCTCTGAAAGAAGCTTTCTTTCAAGTGCAACGGCGATTTCGTCAAGGTCTACTACTCTTAATTTGCCGTCAGGGTAAATAATCACATCAGCGAGCAAGTCAGTAAAAGTATAGCTGTTTGTATTGGTATCATATGAATACTCAATAATGTCGCAATACCAGTAATGGAGGCTACCGTCTTCTTTTAAAAATTTGCTCACCTTAATATTCTTACTTAAGAAGTAGCATGAGTATCCGTGTGTAAAGTCGGTGCGGGGATTTAGGACGTTCCATTTAGTGACGATTATTTCATCATCAATGTATAGAATTTCATCGTCCTTAAGCGCGATGCACTCATCAGGGATGATGCGCTTTCTGTAAAGAATCGGTAAGCTCATAATGTTGCCTCATATCTAGAATGTGACATATTACTAATACGACGTATATTACGTTCAGTATAACAATAGAGACAAGAAAAGTCCATTATAATATATGGTCATTTACGGTGGACTTTCGTACTATATTTATATATAATGTAATGGTATCTGCGTTTACTTAAGAGTATTTGAAATCAAATGAAAAAAAACAAATATGATAAAGAAGTTTACAGATCGTTAACACTTATTACGCAGTTTGGAATCAATATGCTTGTGCCAATATTTTTGTGTACATTTCTTGGCATATTTATCGATAAAAAGCTTGGAACAAATTTCATAGTTATTATTATGTTTTTTCTTGGTGCTCTTGCAGGTGCAAGAAACATATATATCTTCTCTAAGAGTATATATGACAAGCCTAAAGGAAAAAGAAAATCAGATTAGGGACAGATATGATTTTTGACCTAATTAAAAAAAACAGAACTCTTAGAGAGTTAATCGCGGGAATAGCTCTTATAGCGATAATTTGTGAGATACTGCTTCTTATCTTTACAAAGAACAGAATATATAATTCGATTGGACTGATTATCGGTACACTAACTTCGCTTATCTGCGCGGTTCATATGGCATGGGGAATTGAAAATGCCGTAATGCTTGATGAAAAGTCTTCAATCGCAATTTCAAGGAAATACACCATCATAAGATATTTGTTAATGTGTGCAGTACTTGTGGCTATCGGCGTTACCGACATAGGAAGCCCGGTAACACTGATTTTTGGATTTTTGTCGTTAAAATTCGGAGCTTATATTAATCCGTTAATTCATACAATAATTACTAAATTTTTCGGAGGTGACAACAATAAATGAATCCTTTAATTCTTGCAAGTGAAGATTTGGATTTCATGATCCACGGAGTATTTTCTTATACTCTTTTTGGACAGGAACTTTGGATTACTACTACTCATGTATGCCTTTTACTTGTAATACTTGTAATCCTCACCTTTTGCATTTTTGCCAATAGGGCAATCAAAAATGCAGATCCTTATAAGGAGCCGGGGGCATTTCAGAATATTGTAGAGCTTATAGTTGAGATGCTTGACAATATGATTACCGGAGTTATGGGAAAGAGTGCTCCTAAGTTTCTCAATTATATCAGCACGATTTTCATATTTATTCTAATCAGTAACATTTCAGGTATTTTCGGACTTCGTGCACCGACAGCAGATTATGGTGTAACACTTCCGCTTGGACTTATTAGCTTTGGACTTATTTTCTTTAACAAGATTAAACACCAGAAGGTAAGCGGATTTATTAAGGGACTTTGTGAGCCGTGGCCGTTCTGGGCACCAATTAATATTATCGGTGACATCGCCGTTCCGATTTCATTATCACTTCGTCTTTTTGCTAATGTATTATCGGGAACTGTTATGCTGGCACTTGTATACGGACTTCTTCCGATATTCGTTAAAATCGGAATACCTGCCGTGCTTCATGCATATCTTGATATTTTCTCGGGAGCAATTCAGACATATGTATTCTGTATGCTTACAATGACATATGTAACTGATGCAATAGGAGACAACTAATTGATAAATACCGGAATTAAGATTTTCGGTGTGATATAGATTTTATTATTTACAAGGAGGAATAAATAATGAACATTTCAGGTGAAGAGTTTATCTTAGGATGCTCAGCAATCGGTGCAGGTCTTGCTGTTATCGCAGGTATCGGACCTGGTATTGGCCAGGGTATTGCAGCAGGTCATGCAGCAGCAGCAGTAGGACGTAATCCGGGAGCCAAGTCAGACGTTACAGGTACTATGCTTCTTGGTCAGGCCGTAGCAG
Source organism: Lachnospiraceae bacterium (assembly GCA_004552595.1). Classification (GTDB taxonomy): domain Bacteria; phylum Bacillota; class Clostridia; order Lachnospirales; family Lachnospiraceae; genus UBA2868. The sequence goes on from SFNX01000009.1 coordinate 19,430, forward strand.
AGACAACAGGTCTTTATGGTTTGCTTGTTGCTATGCTTTTACTTTTCGTAAAGCCTTTAGTTTAAGCCGAATTTCGGTAAAGACATTTAGGAAAGGAGGCTATAGATGGAAAGACTTTTTGATCTGGATTTACAGCTTCTTGCAGATGCAACACTTACCGCAATATCTGTATTCGTCCTTTTTCTTTTAGCATCTTATCTTTTGTTCAATCCTGCAAGAGAGCTTCTTAAGAAGCGTCAGGATAAGATTAAAGACGACATTGATACTGCTAATAAGGATAAAGAGGACGCAGCGGCTCTTAAGGCAGATTATGATGCTAAGATTAAGGATATTCAAAAAGAATCCGAGGAAATCTTAAGTGAAGCCCGTAAGAAGGCTAAGGCCAATGAGGCACAAATTATTGCCGAGGCTAAGGAAGAAGCCAACCGCATTATTAAAAATGCTGAGAACGAGGCGTTACTTGAGAAGCAGAGAGCATACGATGAAATGAAACAGGAGATGATTTCAATTGCATCTCTTATGGCAGGTAAGGTCGTTGCACAGTCTATCGACACTACAATTCAGGAATCTCTCATTGAAGAGACACTTAAAGAAGTAGGTGATAAGACATGGCAAAGCTAGTATCAAAGACTTACGGCGATGCTTTATTTGAACTTGCTTTAGAAGAAGGCAGACAGGATTTATTCCTTGAAGAAGCACTTGGAATCAAGAAAGTTCTTAATGAGAACGATGATTTCGTTAAGATGATGAATCATCCTCAGATTTCAAGAGTAGAGAAGGAAGACGTTATTGAGAATGTTTTTAAAGGCAGGGTTTCCGATGATATGACAGGCTTTTTAAGACTTCTTGTACAGAACGCAAGATTTGCCGAAGTTGAAGCAATTATTGACTATTTCATCGCAAAGATAAAAGAGTATAAAAAAATCGGTGTTGCTTACGTTACTACTCCGTTAGAACTTTCTGATACTCAGAAAGCCGATGTAGAAAAGAAACTGTTAGAGACAACAAAATACGAATCAATGGAAATAAGCTACGAAATAGATAAGTCCTTAATCGGAGGAATGAAAATAAGAGTTGGCGACAGAGTTGTTGATTCGTCAATCAAATGTAAGCTTGATAAGCTCACTAAGGAATTAAGACAGGTTAAGCTTATACAGCAGTAAGCAATATTATAATTAATCATTTAGTTATTAGAATTAAGAAAGGTGCGTAAATCCATGAATTTAAGACCGGAAGAAATCAGTTCCGTTATTAAAGAACAGATAAAGAGATACGCTTCAGAGCTTGAGGTTTCAAATGTTGGAACAGTTATTCAGGTTGCTGACGGTATCGCCCGTGTTCATGGCTTGGATAATGCTATGCAGGGAGAACTCCTTGAGTTCCCCGGAGAGGTTTACGGCATGGTAATGAACCTTGAGGAGGACAATGTTGGTGCGGTTCTTCTCAGTGGTGACAAAAACATCAACGAAGGAGATACAGTTAAGACTACAGGTCGAGTTGTAGAGGTTCCGGTTGGTGATGCCATGCTTGGACGAGTAGTTAACGCCTTAGGACAGCCTATCGATGGAAAGGGACCTATTCAGACAGATAAGTTCCGTCAGATTGAAAGAGTTGCATCCGGTGTTATTACACGTAAGTCAGTAGATACTCCACTTCAGACAGGTATTAAAGCCATTGACTCGATGATCCCTATCGGACGCGGACAGAGAGAACTTATTATCGGTGACAGACAGACCGGTAAAACTGCCATCGCAATCGATACAATTATTAACCAGAAGGGACAGAACGTTAAGTGTATATATGTAGCTATCGGACAGAAGGCTTCAACAGTTGCCAATATTGTTAAGACTCTTGAAGAGTACGGCGCAATGGCATATACAACAATTGTTGCATCTACTGCATCAGAGATGGCTCCGCTTCAGTACATCGCTCCATATTCAGGATGTGCGATTGGTGAAGAATGGATGGAAAACGGTGAGGACGTTCTCGTAATTTACGATGATTTGTCTAAGCATGCTACAGCTTACAGAACACTTTCACTGCTTCTTCGTCGTCCACCGGGACGTGAGGCTTATCCTGGTGACGTATTCTATCTTCACTCAAGACTTCTTGAGAGAGCAGTAAGAATGTCAGAAGAATACGGCGGAGGCTCACTTACAGCGCTTCCTATTATTGAGACACAGGCAGGCGACGTTTCTGCATATATTCCGACAAACGTTATTTCAATTACGGATGGTCAGATTTATCTTGAGACGGAAATGTTCAATTCAGGCTTCCGTCCTGCAGTTAATGCCGGACTTTCAGTATCACGAGTTGGTGGTGCTGCGCAGATTAAGGCTATGAAGAAAATCGCAGCTCCGATTCGTACAGAGCTTGCTCAGTACAGAGAACTTGCAAGCTTTGCACAGTTTGGTTCAGAGCTTGATGATGATACTAAGGAAAAGCTTGCACAGGGTGAAAGAATCAAAGAGGTTCTTAAGCAGTCACAGTACTCGCCGATGCCGGTTGAACTTCAGGTAATTATGATTTATGTAGTAACAAAGAAGCATCTTCTGGATGTTCCTGTAGACAGAGTTACTGAATTCGAGAAGAACTTCATTGAGTTCCTTAAGACAAATTATCCTGAGATTCCAAATTCAATAAAGGATACTAAGGAAATTTCAGACGAGACTGATGAAAAGCTTGTAAAGGCTATTAATGAATTTAAGGATTCATTCCTTAAGTAATTGTTGATAGTATTAAGACTTATTGATTTAGTATCTGATTGAAAGGATAAGAAAATGGCTTCAATGAGAGATATAAAGCGGCGTAAAACCTCTATTCAGAGTACGCAGCAGATAACAAAAGCCATGAAGCTTGTCTCAACCGTTAAGCTGCAGAGAGCAAAAACAGCTGCAGAGCGTTCAAAGACATATTTCAACGAAATGTATGCAACGGTTTCTTCTATATTGAAGAGGTCATCAAACATAAGTCATCCGTACTTGAATTCTACGGGCAGTGATAAGAAGGCAGTTATAGTCGTTACTTCTAACAGAGGCTTAGCAGGCGGATATAACTCAAACGTAATCAAGCTTGTAACAAATGATGACAGATTTGCACCGGATAATACATACATTCATGCCATTGGAAAAAAGGGCAGGGATGCACTTTTTAGAAAGGGCTACAAAATCGCAGCAGACTATACAGAAGTGATTAATGCACCACTTTATAAGGATGCAGTTGAAATAAGCAACAAGTTGCTTAGCGAATATAAAAACGGAGAGATAGGCGAAATTTATTTGGCTTATACAGTATTTAAAAATACGGTCAGTCAGGTTCCGAGAATGATTAAACTTTTGCCGGTTGACTTGGATACGGCAAAGGATGTTAAGGATATTGAAGATGGAAACGATTCATCATCAAGGGCAATTATGAATTTTGAGCCCGAAGAGGACGAGGCACTTGAATTAATCATTCCAAAATACGTTACTTCATTAATCCACGGCGCGATGATTGAAGCTGTAGCGAGTGAGAACGGTGCAAGAATGCAGGCGATGGACAATGCTACAAGCAACGCAGAGGATATGATTCAGAGCTTAGAGCTTGGATACAACAGAGCAAGACAGGCTCACATCACTCAGGAACTGACAGAAATTATTGGTGGAGCGGAAGCGTTATCTTAGGAAGGGGCCCACGAAGTGGGAAGGTTTCCTAAGATTTAGCGAAGCAACAAAGTTGCGTAGCGACCTTTATCTTAGGAAGGGGCCCACGAAGTGGGAAGGTTTCCTAAGATCTAGCGGAGCAACAAAGTTGCGTAGCGACCCAATACTATAGTTACTTATATTAATTTAGGAGTAAAAAATGGCAGATAAGAACATTGGTAAAATAACCCAGATTATCGGAGCTGTTATAGACGTTAAGTTCACAGAAGGTTCTCTTCCGGAGATTAACGAAGCCGTTACAATTGCAACAAAAGACGGCGGCTCTCTTACAGTCGAGGTTGCCCAGCATCTTGGCGATGACACTGTAAGATGCATTGCGATGGGTCCTACAGACGGACTTGTAAGAGGAATGGAAGCAGTAGCTACCGGAAATCCTATTATGGTTCCTGTAGGAGAAAATACTCTCGGAAGAATCTTTAACGTATTAGGACAGCCTATCGATAATAAAGAGGCTCCAACGGATGTTAAATATTATCCAATTCACAGAAAAGCACCTGCCTTTGAAGAACAGTCAACGGAAGCGGAAATGCTTGAAACAGGTATTAAAGTCGTTGATCTGCTCTGCCCTTATCAGAAGGGTGGTAAAATCGGACTTTTCGGTGGTGCCGGTGTAGGAAAGACAGTACTTATTCAGGAGCTTATCAGAAATATTGCTACAGAGCACGGCGGATATTCAGTATTTACAGGTGTTGGAGAGAGAACAAGAGAAGGAAATGACCTTTACCATGAAATGCAGGAGTCAGGAGTTATTGACAAGACTACGATGGTATTTGGTCAGATGAATGAGCCACCGGGAGCAAGAATGAGAGTAGGTCTTTCAGGACTTACAATGGCTGAGTACTTCAGAGATGAAGGTGGAAAGGACGTACTTCTTTTCATTGATAATATTTTCAGATTTACTCAGGCAGGTTCTGAAGTTTCAGCTCTTCTCGGACGTGTACCTTCAGCCGTAGGTTATCAGCCTACACTTCAGACTGAAATGGGTGCGCTTCAGGAGAGAATTACTTCTACAAAGAATGGTTCAATTACATCTGTTCAGGCAGTATATGTACCTGCAGATGACCTGACAGACCCGGCTCCGGCTACAACATTCGCACACCTTGATGCAACAACCGTATTATCACGTTCGATAGTTGAGCTTGGTATTTATCCGGCAGTAGATCCTCTTGAGTCAACATCAAGAATTCTTGACCCTAGAATTGTAGGTGAAGATCATTACAATGTTGCAAGAGGAGTTCAGGAAATACTTCAGAAGTATAAAGAGCTTCAGGATATTATTGCAATCCTTGGTATGGATGAATTATCTGAGGATGATAAGCTTACAGTATCAAGAGCAAGAAAAGTACAGAGATTCCTTTCACAGCCATTCTTCGTTGCAGGACAGTTTACCGGATTAGAGGGAAGATATGTTCCGATTTCTGAGACTATCCAGGGATTCAAGGAGATTCTTGAAGGAAAGTATGATGATATTCCGGAAAGCTATTTCCTCAATGCAGGAAGTATTGATGACGTTCTTGCAAAATGCAAGTAAGACGCTATTTGCATATCGAATATTTGGAGAATATAAATGGCATCAGATAATAGTTTTATTGTTAAAATTACTGCTCCCGACAGACTTTTCTACAGTGGTAATGCAGATATGATAGAGCTTACTACTACAGAAGGACAGATCGGAGTATATAAAGGTCACATTCCGTTGACCGCTGTGATTGCACCTGGCACGGTCAGAATTTATGAGACAGAAGGTCAGGTTAAGTCAGCTGCGCTGATATCGGGCTTTGTTGAAATCTTACAGGATAAAGTGGAAATTCTTGCAGAGGATATTCTGTGGCCTGATGAAATCGACGTTAAAAGAGCTGAAGAGGCCAGAATCAGGGCAGAAAGACGAATTGCAGAAAAAGCTACGGATACTAATCTCGCAAGAGCAGAACTTGCTCTTAAGAAAGCTGTCGTAAGAATTGAGACCGTCAAGGGCGAGTAATAACTTAATAAAAGGCTAAGGGTAACCGAAGTTTTTTGTAGTTATTTAGGAGGGAAAGGTATGGCGAAAGAAGGAAGAGTGAAGTCGAAGAAGAAATTAGGGATGCAGACTTGTTTTATCTTATGCAGTCTGGTTCCGCTTATTTGCGGAATGATTATTCTTAGCGTGATTTCCTACAACAAAATGAAGTCAGAAATGACAAATCTTATGGAAGAAAAGCTCTCAGCAACATGTTCATTGCTTGAGCAGTATTATGGGTGTGATTACACAGAATGGTGTGATACTTTAGGTTTATCATTATACGGAACTGATGAAGAGTGGAAGAATGTTCCAAATTACCTTCCATCAGATACAGAAATGATTGATTCTGTAGTGGATGAAGGAATTGAAATGACCGTATTTAAGGGGAATAAGAGATTCTTATCATCTCTTAGGACAGAAAGTGGAGAGAGAGTATACGGTACAGAAGCAGATCCTCAGATATATGCTAATGTTATGAAAGGCAATACTCACATTGCATCAAACGTAGTAATCAACGGTAAAGAATACATGGTATGCTATAAGCCGCTTAGAAATATCGACGGAAAAGACGAAATAGTCGGTATGGTATTCGCGGGTATTCTTGAAGAGGATTTTGTAACAGCATGCAGAACTCTTCTTCTTGTAATTCTTTCAGTATTAATAGTATGTATTGCTATATTTGCAGTCATTGCTATTTTCATTGCAAGAAAAGTATCAGAACCTCTCAATAAAGTAGTAGAAGTTACAAAAGAATTATCAGAAGGTGACCTTAATTCAGATACAAATATTGAGTCATTCCTTAAAGAGACTACTGTACTTATTGATTCGGTTAAGCTTTTGCAGGCTAACCTCTATGAAATAGTTTCAAATATCAGAACGACTTCAGGTACATTGTCTACAAACGTTAACGAAACAAACGGACTTTGTAATTCATCGGATGACGGTGCTAAACAGATCACAGGTGCGGTTGATGAGCTTGCAAGGGCTACACAGTCAATGGCAGAAAATGTTCAGAACTTAGCAATGAATATGGGTGACATTGCAACATCTGTTGATGAGATTAATCAGGCAACTGAGGAACTTAAGTCAACAACATCAGTTATTGAAAAAGTATCAAACGAAGCCAAGAAGGATATTGTATCAGTTGCTGAATCAGCACATACTTCTGTTGAAGCGGTTAACAATATTAATGAGCATATGACAGAGCTTTCAAATGCCCTTGATGAGATTAACCAGGCAACTGAGCTTATTGCCAATATTTCAAGCCAGACAGCACTTCTTTCTCTTAATGCATCAATTGAAGCTGCAAGAGCAGGAGAAGCAGGCAGAGGCTTTGCAGTAGTAGCATCTGAAATTTCAAAATTAGCAGAGCAGTCAGATGCCGGAACTAAGCAGATTGATGGAGTTACAAGACGTGTCCTTGAATTGTCAGAGCAGTCAATGAAGCTTACAAGAGAGATTACAGATATAATTAAGGATGAGCAGAGTAAGGTTGAGGCTACAGAGGAAAGCTTCTTAAAGCTTAAGGAACAGATTGATATTTCGCTTGACCAGATTAATACAATTTCTGAAGACATCGTTGTTCTTAATGATGCAAAAGAGCAGGCAAACGCAGCTGTTTCAGACCTCTCAGCAATCTCAGAACAAAATGCCGCTTCTAACGAAGAGGTTACGGCTTCTGTTTCAGGCCTTGCCGCAAATATCGGTGATATTGCCGGAAGAAGTAATGATATGGCAGCGATGTCAGAAAAGCTTATTGATGTAATAAAGGCATTTAAGTAAAACTTATTTTAAGGACCACGGGTTTTTCTGTGGTCCTTTTTTTAAACCGGAGATAATAAAAAATTACGTGTCGAATATGATGGAACTTGTGTTAAAAGCAGTTATTTCAATTATTGTTGCATTGTATTACATATTGCGATTTAAGAAATATATTGAGAACAGAAAAAACAACAACATTACAGGTGATGTGCTGTTTCGCTGGGACAGTATATCAATAATCGACAAATATCATCTAAGAGAGAGGATATTTGGCGGCAGCAGGTTAAGAATCAAGAAAGACGCGAAAAGGCGCGAAATAAAATATTATGTAGTAGCATTTATTCCTGCTTTAGTTTTCGTAGTGTTCTCGCTGATGCCCGAAAATATATTGTTAAGTATTTCGTTATCAGTAAATACACTGTTAATCGTAAAGCTCTTATTTGACGCAATTGAAAGTAATTCAAGAAGCATTCGCTGTGTTATGGATGAGCTGCTTATTATAATTGCGGCCTTTTTATATGTTCTTTCCATAATAAAGCCGTCATCCATTAATGATATTAAAGATAGTATAGCCGCATTTGATATTGGTGTTGACAAATTTGCATTCGGATTTATTGCGATTGTTTCGTGTGTTGTAATCGTGGCGGTGTTAATTTTTTCTATAATAAAGAAAAGAAAAAGGAGCGCGTTCATATGTGTTACGGTAATAATAGCTACGGTTATTTCGACTTCTTATAGCGAAAGTGAAAACACTCTGCTTATGTGTTATGCGGGATTTACGTTTCTTTCATTTATTGTGATGCAGAGCATTTACAATGTGAGGGCACTTAAGAAGATTACGTTCATAAATTAGTAAGATGGTACGGTTTTAAATGAAGTATAATTATGAGAGGATATTATGAGAATTATTTTTGTTAGGCATGCCGAGCCTGATTATTCGGACGATTCATTAACTGAAAAGGGTAAAAGAGAGGCGTTGCTTTTAGCTGAGAGGGCAAAGGAATGGAATGTTAAGGACATTTACGTTTCGCCTTTTGGAAGAGCTAAAGAAACGGCTGAGCCAATTGTAAAGGCACTTAATATTAAGCCTGTGACACTTCCGTGGCTGCGCGAATACTCGTACAGAGTCACAAATCCCGTGCATGGAAACAAAACAGTCCCGTGGGATTTTATTCCGACTCAGGTTTACGAAGATGAGAAGATGATTTCGCAAAATGACTGGGTGGACGCCGGTCCAAATGCTTCAAATGAAGAGGTTAAAACGAATTATCCGGTAGTGATAAAAGGGCTTGATGAGCTTATTGAAAATTACGGAATTAAGCGAGTCTGTAACCATTATGAGCGAATTGACGGCAGAAAGCGAAATATCATCAGCACGGTAAAGAATATGAAATTTGCTTCGGCAGACGATTTGCCGGTTGATGATTCAGAGCCGACGATAGTGATTGTATGCCACTTTGGCATAATTTGCCTTATGCTTTCGAGGTTAATTAATATTCCGTTTGAGCTTTTAACTCACGGCTTCATTTTGCCAACAAGCTCTGTTACAATAGTAAATACGGAGGAACGCTGGGATAAAGAGGTGTCATTCAGAGTTCAGGCTATGGGCGACTGTACGCACCTTCATGCAAAAAAAGAACCTATCTCAAATGCGGGTTCCTTTGCAAGGCTTTTTCAGCAATAAATACAAATTAATCAGGAAGGAGAAGTAATCTGCTTATTAACCGGGTTACACCAGCATAATATGAAGAAAATAATAGTTACCGGAGCTAACGGCCAGCTTGGAAGAGCAATTAATGGGATATATAAAGGAAGTGCGGAATTTGAGCTTGTCAACACTGACTTTAATGTTGAAGGAATAAGAAATCTTGATATTACAAATCTTGAAGATGTAATAAGCTTATTTGAGGAAGTAAAGCCATATGCAGTAATCAATTGTGCGGCTCACACAGCAGTTGACCTTTGCGAGGTTCAAAAGGATGCTGCATATAAGATTAATGCAATCGGACCACGAAATTTAAGTATAGCAGCTACGAAAACAGGAGCGAAACTCATGCATATTTCTACGGATTATGTATTTAAGGGCGATGAACCGCTTCCCAGAACCGAATTTGATCAGACAAATCCAAAGGCTATGTACGGAATTACAAAGCTTCACGGCGAAAACTTCGTTAAGCAGTTTGCCAAGGACTGGTTTATTATTAGAACAGCGTGGCTTTACGGAGACGGCAAGAACTTTGTTAAGACGATGTTAAGACTATCTGAAACACATGATGAGATTACGGTAGTTGATGATCAGATTGGTTCGCCTACATCGGCTTTAGAGCTTGCGAAAGCAATTAAGTATTTGATTCCGACTGAGAAGTATGGATTGTATCATGGCACATGCGAAGGACAGTGCAGCTGGGCTGATTTTACCAAGGAAATTTTCAGACTTGCAGGCAAAGACACAAAGGTTATTCCTGTGACAAGTGCTAAGTATAAAGAAATGAATCCAAATTCTGCTGACAGACCTGCATATTCTGTTTTGGAAAATTATATGTTCAAATTGACAACCGATTTTATGTTTGCAGACTGGAGAGATGCAATAGCAGAATATATGAAAAACGTTACAATGTAACCTGATTTCACGTTAATATTTTAACAAATACCACCTTGTTTTCGGGGTGGTATTTTTGTTTTAAGTAAACGATTAAGAAAAAACCCCCTTTTTTAATACGTTTTTACCTATTTACAGAGTGCCTTTTAGTGCAATTTTGATAAAAATTGCAATAATATATAAAAAAAATAATAAAAAGTGTTGCAAAATAAAAAAAATATTGGTAATATTCTCTTACGATAACGTTTAAGTAATGTTTGCGAAAATATTAAGTAACATTACTGAAGAAATTAAGGAGGAAAAAAATGAAAAAGAAAGTTATTAGCGCACTTCTTAGTGTAGCAATGGTAGCAACTCTTTTAGTTGGTTGTGGACAGTCAGCAGCTCCTGCTGAAGAGGCTCCAGCAGCAACAGAAGAAACAGCAGAAGAAGCTCCGGCAGCAGAGGAAGAGGCTCCAGCAGCTGAAGAAGCAACAGAGGAAGCAGCTCCTGCAGCAGAAGAAGGAAAGGTTCTCAACATCAGATGTTGGAATGAAGAGTTTAAGTCACGTCTCACAGATCACTATCCAGGATATGAAGAAGTTGACGCAACTCATGGTAAGATTGGTGATGTAGATGTTGTTTGGAACATCACACCTTCAGATGACAACGCTTATCAGAACGCTCTTGATGCAGCTCTTCTTGAGCAGGAAACAGCAGCAGCTGATGACAAGATTGACTTATTCTTAGTAGAAGCTGACTACGCTCTTAAGTATGTAGACACAGATTACACAATGGCAGTTAAGGATCTTGGTATCACAGATGATGAGCTTTCAAAGCAGTATCAGTACACAAAGGATATCGTTACAGATTCTAACGGAGTTCTTAAGGGTGTTTCATGGCAGGGATGTCCAGCTATCCTCTTCTACAACAGAGAAGCAGCTAAGGAAATCTTTGGTTCAGACGACGCTGAGACAGTTCAGGCTAAGGTTGCTGATTGGGATACATTCACAGCTACAGCTGAAGAAGTTAAGGCAGCTGGTTACAACATGACAGCTACAGTTAACGACACATACAGAGTATATTCTAACAACGTTTCTACACCATGGGTAGTTGATGGTAAGATCGTAGTAGATGACAACCTCAAGGCTTGGGTTGACAACTCTAAGAAGATGGTAGACGCTAAGCAGACAACAACAGAAGAGCTTTGGTCAGATGCTTGGTCAGCAGGTTTCTATCCAGAAGGAAAGGTATTCTGCTACTTTGGACCAGCTTGGCTCATCAACTTCTGTATGGCAGCTGATGTAGACGGATCAATCGCTAACCAGGGTGGTTGGGGCGCTACAGTTGGACCACAGGGATTCTACTGGGGTGGAACATGGATCTGCGGTGCTACAGGAACAGATAACCCATCACTTGTTGCAGATATCATGAGACAGATGACATGTAATGAAGAGCTTATGATCGACATCGTTAAGGCTGATGACGACTTCGTTAACAACCAGCCGGCAATGGAGAAGATGGCTTCAGATGCTTCATACCAGTCAAAGGTTCTTGGCGGAATCAACCCACTTGGTCTTTACGCAGAAGGTGCTAAAAAGATTGACCTTTCAAACCTTTCACCTTACGATCAGGGATGTAACGAAGAGTTCCAGAACGCTATGAAGAACTACTTCGATGGCAATGCTAAGACATATGAGGAAGCTCTTGAAATGTTCTACAAGGCAGTTGAAGAGAAGTACCCAGAACTTTCACACTAATTTGAATAGTTAACATTAGTATATTGCAAATAAGTGGCCTGTCTGTCCTTTAGACAGACAGGCTATTTTTAACAAAAAAGACAAATTCTTTATGTATCTTAACGGGGGCAATTCTATGGCAGAAAAGAAAAAAAGTAAAACTGTCAGCTATAACAAATGGGGATACATTTTCTTAATTCCATTTATTGTAGTATTTACGGTTTTCCAGTTGATTCCTTTAATAACAACTATATATAACAGTTTCTTTGAAAACTATATGTCAGGTCTTAAGCAGATTGGACCTAACTTCGTTGGACTTGAAAATTTCAAAACCATTATTCAGAATGGTGATTTGATTACATATGCTTCAAATACAGCAATCATGTGGGTTATGGGATTTGTACCACAGATTATTGTATCACTTGTATTGGCTGCATGGTTCTCTGATCATACACTTAAGCTTAAATGTCAGAGATTCTTTAAGACAGTTATTTACTTACCAAACCTTATCATGGCTTCGGCTTTTGCAATGTTATTCTTCACATTGTTCTCTGTAAACGGACCGGTTAACTCAGTACTTATCCAGATGGGAATTCTTAAGGAGCCATTCGTATTCCTTGGCAATATCACTGCAGCAAGAACATTAGTAGCATTCATGAACTTCGTAATGTGGTTTGGTAACACTACTATTCTTCTTATGGCAGGCATGATGGGTATTGATACTTCTCTTTATGAAGCAGCAGAAGTTGACGGTGCTACATCAACACAGAGATTCTTTAAGATTACTCTTCCACTTTTAAGACCAATTTTAGTGTATGTTATGATTACATCACTTATCGGTGGTATCCAGATGTTCGATGTACCACAGATCTTGACAAATGCAACAGGTGATCCTATGAGAAAGACACTTACACTTATCATGTATTTGAACAAGCATCTTTTCTCTAAGAACTACGGTCTTGGTGGTGCGTTATCAGTTGTACTTCTCGTTATCACAGCTATCCTTTCAGTAGTTGTATTCAAGGTAATGGGATACGATAAAGAAGATTAGGAGGTGAATATTCATGCAGACAGATAATTTTAAGACATCAGATGGTATGGGTATTCATGCACGTAGAGCACTTGCTTACATCGTACTCATACTTATAAGCTTTTTATGCTTGGTTTGGTTCTATATTTTGTTTATTAACGCAACAAGAGCACATTCAGAGCTTACAAAGGGATTTACAATTATTCCAAGTACATTCCTTGCACAGAACTGGAAAACACTTGTTACGGGTACTCTTCCAATTTGGAGAGGACTTATAAACAGCTTGATTGTTGCCGGCTTAACAGCTGCACTTTCAACATATTTCTCAACAGTAACAGCCTATGCAATCCATGTATACAGATTCCCGGGCCGTAAGTTTATTCAGAGCTTCATCCTTGCAATCATGATGATTCCTACACAGGTTACAGCTCTTGGTTTCGTAAACTTCATGAGAAAATTAAAACTTATGGATACATTTATTCCACTTATTGTTCCTGCAATTGCAGCACCGGCTGTTTTCTTCTACATGAAGCAGTACTTAACAGGTGCACTTCCTTTATCAATTGTAGAAGCATCAAGAATTGACGGTGCATCAGAATTTAGAACATTTAACGAAATCGTATTACCGATTGTTAAACCTGCTATAGCAGTACAGGCGATCTTCTCGTTTGTAACAAGCTGGAACAATTACTTCCAGCCGGCCCTCATTCTTCAGACAGATACTAAGAAGACATTACCTATTCTTATTGCACAGTTACGTGCTGCAGACTGGTTGAAGTTTGATATGGGACAGGTTTATGTAATGATTTTATTCTCAATCGCGCCCGTTATAGTTGTTTACTTATTCCTTTCTAAGTACATTGTCGAGGGTATCGCCCTTGGTTCTGTTAAAGGTTAAGAGAAAGCATACTATAAAGAATTTGCTCCGCCGAGACAATATCCCGGCGGAGTTTTTTTGAAGTCGGAATACATTTAGCTGGTATAATCAGCATGGACATCCTCCGTAATGGAATAATTATTACTTGCATCTTTACAAGTTATTAGTTGCGGGTTTCATCAGCACAGGGCATCCGTCAGGATGCTAAAGAAATAAAACAGGTCCCTACGTCATGCTTGCATGTAAGTAGGGATTGTTTTATTTCTTGTAGAGTAATAAATAGAGGGTTCCCTTGTAAAAGGAACCCTCTATTTATTACCTGTGCTGATGTATTTAATTGATCACAAGCGCGGATGCACTTGATTATTCATGCTGATTATGCATCCTGTCCTCAAAAAACTCCGCCGGTCGATTTTGGCGAGCCTTCACATGAGGCGCGAAGCGCCGAATGCTCCCCCACCCCACCACAGAAATTTCACAATTATTTGTTGACATTATTTGCCTAATGGAGTATATTATGTACAGATGTTAGCACTCCACTTAAACGAGTGCTAACAGAAATAAAAGATAGAAGGAGCGACTATGGAACTTGACCAGCGTAAAAA
>SFNX01000061.1 GCA_004552595.1 Lachnospiraceae bacterium
ATCTAAGGATGGAAAGATGCTTTATCATCCTGACCAGGAAAAAATCGGTAATCCTGTTGAAAATGCATGTGTAAAAGCTATTGTTGAAGAGCTTAGTGCAGGAAGGACACCTGCTGATGATGCGGTTAAATATGAGTATAAGGGTGCTATAAAATATGCGGGATTCGGTATTACTAAGAAGCAGGATATCGTTGTAGTTACAGCTGATGAGAAAGAGGCATTGGCAGAGTCCAATTCAGTTGTTATACGTGGTGTAATTATTGCAATAGTTATTATTATTCTTTTTGCTGTTGTAGGCTTCATTATCTCCAGAATGATTTCAGAGCCTCTTAAGAAAATTGTCGATGGAATTAATAAAATTTCGCAGGGTTATATTAATGAACCAATAGATGTTAATTCATCATTAAAAGAAACAAACGAATTAACAAAGGCGGCAAAGACACTCCAGGTTAATCTTCAGAGTATAGTTGAGGAAATCAGAAACGCATCGACAAATCTGTCTGATTCCGTAATGAATACGAATGGTCTTTGCAATACATCCGCAGACGGTGCAACACAGATTTCATCAGCAGTTGACGAGCTTGCTTCCGCAGCACAGTCTATGGCTGAGTCAGTTCAGGAATTAAATGCTGAAATGGTAGAAATCGGTGGAAATATTGAAGTGATTACAGGTGCGGTAACAGAGCTTAATGCAGCATCTGACAGCATGAATTCTATTTCAGATCAGGCTCAGACAGACATTCAGGAAGTATATGAGTCTTCACAGAATTCAGTTGCAGCTGTTGAAGCAATCGCTGAGCATATGGAAACACTCACAAAGGCTATTAATGAAGTATCAAATGCAACGAGACTTATCGGTGATATTTCTTCTCAGACAAACCTTCTTTCATTAAATGCTTCAATTGAGGCAGCAAGAGCAGGTGAGGCAGGAAGAGGATTTGCAGTAGTTGCACAGGAAATCGGTTCACTTGCAGCACAGTCACAGGATAGCGTTTCACAGATTGATGCAATTGCCAACAATATTATTCAGCTTTCACAGACATCAGCTTCTCTTACAGAGAAAATTAAAGAAATTATTGCTGATGAGCAGGTTAAGGTTCAAAAGACAAAGGATTCATTCACAGAGCTTAAGAACGAAATTGATAACTCAGTCGTACAGATTCAAAATATTTCAGACCAGGCTGCAAGCCTTGAAGTATCAAAAGAAAAAGCAATTTCAGCAGTATCTGACCTTTCTGCAATATCAGAAGAAAATGCAGCTTCAAACGAAGAGGTTACGGCTTCAATTTCTAACTTAAGTGTTAATATTAATGATATCTCAAGTCAGTCAGATGATATGTCGGGAATGGCTGAGAAGTTAACAGCATCAATCGCTGCATTCAAGGATTGAAAATAAACAGAGGAAGATAAAAGAAAATGGCTAGAAATTTAACGTTACTCACAGACCTTTATGAGTTAACGATGATGCAGGGATATTTCAAATGTAAGGATGCAAATGAAACGGTTATATTTGACATGTTTTACAGAAATAATCCCGATGGAAACGGATTTGCAGTATGTGCAGGTCTTGAACAGGTTGTTGATATGATTGCGAATCTTCATTTTTCAGATGAAGATATTGAGTATTTAAGAAGTCTTAATATATTTGATGAGGATTTCTTAGAATATTTACATGAATTTAAATTCACCGGTTCTGTATATGCAATAGAAGAAGGAAGAGTGATGTTTGAAAGGGAGCCGGTAGTAAAAGTCATTGCTCCTATTATGCAGGCACAGTTAATTGAGACTGCTTTGTTAAATATTATCAACCATCAGTCATTAATTGCCACAAAGGCATACAGAATTGTACATGCGGCAAGACCTGACGGTGTTATGGAATTCGGATTAAGAAGAGCACAGGGACCTGATGCGGGAATATACGGTGCAAGAGCAGCAATGATTGCAGGCTGTGTTGCAACATCAAATGTTCTTTGCGGTCAGATGTTTGATGTACCTGTAGCGGGAACACATGCACACTCATGGATCATGTCCTTTAAAGACGAGCTTACAGCCTTTAGGACATACGCAGAAATGTATCCTGATGCATGTATTCTGTTAGTTGACACATATGATACGTTAAAGAGCGGTATTCCTAACGCAATAAAAGTATTTAATGAGATGAAACAAAAGGGAATCAAGTCTAAAAAGTACGGAATACGTATGGACTCCGGTGACCTTGCATACCTTTCAAAAAAAGCCAAGAAGATGCTTGATGAGGCGGGCTTTACAGATGCTGTAATTTCTGCATCTAACGATCTTGATGAAGACCTTATTATGTCGTTAAAGCTTCAGGGCGCAACAATTAATTCATGGGGTGTTGGAACAAATCTTATTACATCAAAGAATCAGCCAAGCTTTGGTGGAGTATATAAGCTTTCTGCAATATTTGATAAGGAAACAGGTAAGTGGATTCCTAAGATTAAGAAGTCAGAAAACACTGAAAAAATCACGAACCCGGGAAACAAATCGATCAAGAGAATATACGATAAGGAAACAGGTAAGCTTATTGCCGATTTAATATGCTTAGAGCATGAAGTGTATGATGAGAATGATGATTTGTCACTATTCGATCCTATTGAAACATGGAAAAAGACAAAGCTCCCGGGTGGAAGCTATATAATTGAAGACTTATTAAAGCCTGTATTTATTGACGGTAAATGCGTATTTGAAAAGATTCCTGTAATGAAGCTTAGAGAAAGATTCATAAACGAGCTTGATAATTTATGGGACGAATCAAAGCGACTTATCAATCCTCACAAAATATATGTTGATTTATCAAAGGAGCTTTGGGAAACAAAGAACAAACTCCTTGAGGAAAACTAATACATTAAAAAAGCACCTTATGGTGCTTTTTTAAATTAAAGAATTATAAATGTCGCGCTTACTTACTCCGCGGTCTTTAGCAACTAATTTCATAGCTTCCTTCTTATCAATCCCTTTGTCAATATATGACTTAAGATGTTCTTCAATAGTCATATTTTCAAAAGAAGCCTGTTTTTCTTTAATTATATCCTCGCGACTTTTACCTTCTATTACGAGTACAAATTCTCCCTTCGGAATATTTTCTGAGTAAAACTCAACTGAAGAAGCAAGAGTAGTTCTATTGATACTTTCGAATCTTTTAGTAAGCTCCTTACAAAGAGTAATATTTCTGTCTCCTAAAACATCAAGTAATTGCTTTAATGTGTCAAGAAGATGGTGAGGTGCCTCATATATAATTATTGTTCTTGTTTCATTTACAAGCTCATTTAGTATTGTACGGCGTTCCTTCTTATCGGATGGCAGGAATGCCTCAAATGCAAATCTTCTTGTTGAAATACCGGATAGTGTAAGCGCAGTAATACATGCACATGCACCGGGTAATGAAGTAACAGGTATGCCTTCTTCATGACATTTCTTAACAAGTACTTCTCCCGGGTCAGAAATGGCAGGAGTGCCTGCATCTGATATTAATGCTATGTCTTTACCTTCTCTAAGCTTAATAATAAGTTCATCAGCCTTATCGTACTTATTGAATTCGTGATAGCTTGTCATTGGAGTTTTGATATTAAAATGATTGAGAAGCTTTATTGAATTCCTTGTGTCTTCAGCTGCAATTAAATCAACTTCATTAAGTGTCTCAATTACTCTTTCAGTAATATCTAAAAGGTTTCCTATTGGTGTTGCGCAAATGTATAACATAAAACTACCTGATTAAAAATAATAATAACATCACTATAATAACACAAATTACAACAGTTAAAAAAATGTTCACAAAATAAAATGAAAAATATGTTAATATAGTTAGCGGAGTAAAAATAAGGGAGAAAACAGTGGATTATTATTACGAATATGAATCGGAAGAAGAGCTTTTAGAGCGCGAGGCCGAGAGAATACGATTAGAAAAAAGACGAAAGAGGCGTGAAGAGATTCGTGCCCGTCGCCGTCGTCAGGTTATGATTAACCGATGTATTTTCGCAGCAGTCTCAGCAGTTTTTCTTATCGGATTCATTTTTTTGATTAAAGGGGCTGTAAGCGGTATTTCAAAAATGGCTAAAGGTGATGAAAAGGCCGTAGAAACAGAGCTTCAGGGAAGTGATGATACAGAGCTTCAGTCAATGACGACAGAGCCTACGATAAGTCTTGAACAGCCACTAGAAGAGCCGGAGCCTGTAACTGTATATGAAGCTCATACTACTGATGCAACCGTAACAACCGGTGCTGATGTAATAAGTGAACGTTCAATTATGATAGACCTTCAATCGGGAGACATTCTGATGCAGAAGGGATATAAAGACAGAATATGTCCGGCATCAATGACAAAGGTTTTGACTGTACTTGTGGCAGCAGAGCACTTAACTGATGAAGAGCTTGATAACAAATTTACAATAACCCATGACATTACGGCGTATGTATGGGAACATGATTTAAGCGCAGTGAACTGGGCGGATAATGAGGAAGTTACGGTAAGGGATTTACTGTATGGTACGATTTTGCCGTCAGGCGCAGATGCGGCTATTGGGCTTGCAACATATATAGCGGGAAGTGAAGACGCATTTGTCGAAATGATGAATGAAAAAATCAATGAGCTGGGGCTTTCTTCATCATCGCATTTTACTAACTGTGTAGGACTATATGATGATAATCATTACAGTACTGTATATGATATTGCAATGATAATGGAAGCAGCAATCGAAAATGATTTAGCCCGTGAAGTATTATCGACAAAGAGATACACTACATCTTCAACTGTAGAGCATCCTGACGGAATTGAAATTTCAAACTGGTTTTTAAGAAGAATTGAAGATAAAGACACAGGCGGTGAGGTAATTGCAGCTAAGACAGGATTTGTCAATGAATCGAAAAACTGTGCGGTAAGCTACGGAAAAGACAATTCAGGAAACGAATTTATAATATGTACTCAGGGCTCAACAAGTTCGTGGAGATGCATATATGATCATGTTGCAATGTATAAGCAGTTTGAAGGCAAGGTTAATCACGGCAGTGATGGTATTTCGGATGAAATTGCCGAAGATGAAACAGAGACAGAAAATTAGTGATATAAATGGTAAGTTTTGATTTTGATGTCAAGAAAATAAAAAATCTTGTATTTGATGTAGGCGGAATACTTCTTGGATACCGCTGGGAAGACATGTTTAAGGACCACGGGACCGATAGGGAAAAAGCACTTCGTATCGGAAGAGGGCTGTTTGACTCTGAGGACTGGACTTTGTATGACAGCGGAATTATCTCAACGAAGGAATTAATTGACAGATTCTGCATAAAATATCCTGACCTTGAAGAAGAAGCAAGATGGTTTTTAAATAATGCAATTCTTATGAGAGTTCCAAGGGAAAAAGTGTATGAGGAACTTAAGATAATAAAGGAAAAGGGCTATAAAATATATTTACTGTCAAATTACTCACAGGAATTATTTGAGCTTCACACGTCTGACCTGCCTTTTAGAAAAATAACCGACGGAGAGCTCGTTTCATATATGGTAAAAACCGTTAAGCCAAACAGGGAAATATATGAAATATTAAGAGACAGATTTTCGCTTAATCCTATAGAATCGGTTTTCTTTGATGACAGGGAAGATAACGTAAATGGTGCGATAGCGTGCGGATTTAACGGTGTTCATATTAAGGATCAGAGTGAAGAATTGTTGCTTGAGTATTTAAGACAGTTTTAAGAATTTAATAAAAGTATTATAATAACCTTTAGTAATTCCTTGCTTAATAAAAGGGGGAAAGGTTATGGGAAATATCATTATTGCATCTGAAAAGCTTAAGCTTTTTGAAGTTGTTGAAGCATGGGCAGATTATGCCGGTTATACTGTTGAATGGGCAGACAAGTTTTGGCAGGATCTGCTTCTTAATAAGGAAGTTTATGAAGAATTTTTATATTACATAGATCATAATGATTTCCTGTGTAAGTACTCATTCAACGGTCAATACATTACAGACATTTTCATCTGGGAAATGCGTAAATTTAACGTTAGAACTGACAGAGGTAAGAATTATTCTGACTGTGATAAAACGGAAATGGTATTAAATGCATTCAGAACAATGCTTGATATGAAAGATAATGCCGAGCATATCAAATTCAACATGGAAAATAAAAACGGAGCCGACAAATTATAAATCAGTTATGTCAAAATCAAAGACATCGTTGTCAACCTGGGCTTTAAGTTCGTCTGTGCGCTTTTCCATTTCATTAAGCTCACGCTTCATTTTAGGATAAACGGTTGCATCCTTATAAATAAAATAGCCTGCGCAGACAAAAAGAAACAGCGAAAGTAATGCAGAAAACTTATATGAAACACCAAGCACCGGAAGAGCTTTATAAATGGTTGCACCGGAACCTATAAGAGTCACAATTGTTCTTAAATATGAAAGATGAGTTCTGTTGAGTGACATCTTTGAATTAAGGAATGCAAGCTCTGTACGTGTTATGGAAAGCTTTGTTCTTTCTTTTGCAAGCAAATCCTGGTTAATCGCCATAGCATCCTTTTTATCAATTTTATTAAGGTTCTGATTATTCATAGTTTATTCCCTTTGATAATGGTTTATATAGATATTATAACAGATTAGCGGACGGAAAAATTAAAATAAACGGCTATTTTTACAATTATTTTGCCTTTATTTTACTAAAATTGGTATATATTTAATTGTTAAATTAATATAAAATAGTTTTATACTTCATGAATCGAAGTGAAAAACAATTATTAGCGGAGGAGGTCAATATGCTAGTATTTTTATTAATTCTATTTATTATTATTGTTATCTTCGTTATTAGGACTATTAATATAGTCGGACAGGGACATGCATATGTTATTGAGTGGCTTGGTTCATATCAGACAACATGGGAGCATGGATTACATATCAAGATTCCTATTATTCAAAAGATTGCAAAAAAGGTTTCTCTAAAGGAACAGGTTGCGGATTTCCCGCCTCAGCCGGTTATAACAAAAGATAATGTTACAATCCAGATTGATACGGTAGTTTATTACAGTATTGTTGATCCTAAGCTTTTTGCATATGGTGCTGAAAGACCGTTAGTAGCTCTTGAAAATCTTACAGCTACTACACTTCGTAACATTATTGGTGAATTAGAGCTTGATGAAACACTTACAAGCCGTGATACAATTAACGGCAAAATGACGAACATTCTTGATGAAGCTACTGACCCTTGGGGAATCAGAGTTCACAGAGTAGAGCTTAAGAACATTATTCCACCTAAGGATATCCAGGAATCAATGGAAAAGCAGATGCGAGCAGAGCGTGAAAAGAGACAGACGCTTCTTGAAGCCGAGGCTCACAGACAGTCAATTATCACACGTGCAGAAGGTGATAAGCAGGCGCTTGTTCTTAAAGCAGAAGCAGAAAGAGATGCAGCAATTGCAAAGGCAACAGGTCAGGCTGAATCAATCCGTCTTGTATATGAGGCAGAGGCTAAAGGTCTTGAAATGCTTGCAAAGGCTAAGATGAACGATAATGTTATTGCCCTTAAGAAGCTTGAAGCATTAAAGGATGTAGCTAACGGTAATGCTACTAAGATGATCATCCCATCGGATGTATTAAAGGCTACTTCAGATACATTTTTACAGGGCGAAATGTTTGGAGAGGGCTTTAAGGATACAATTAAGGATCCTGTAGTAAAGGCAAAAGAACCAAAGGCTAAGGACGAATGCTGCGATAAGCCCGAAGCAAGTGCCGAGACAAAGAGAATGACAGATTCATAATTAATGTATTATAATAAAATGCGACCGAATATTTCGGTCGCATTTTTTAATAAAAAAATAAGGGAATTTATTCGGAATTTAATGCATTAATTAAAATATAAGTGGTGAATTAAGTTCTTTTTATTTTGAAAGAGAATGGTAGTATATTGGGATTACGACAGACGAAAGGATGTAGTTTATGAAAAGGATGATTTTGCCTGAAGGGAAAAAGAAAGTATTAACACTTAGCTATGATGATGAAGTTACGCAGGATATAAGATTTGTCGGAATACTTAATAAATACGGAATTAAATGCACATTTAACTTAAATTCCGGAACATTTGGAATTAAAGAAAAATGTGTGCATTATAAAAACGGTGTAGAAGTAGACCATATTAAGATTAGTAGGGAGCAGGCAAAAACATTGTATAAAGGACATGAAATTGCTGCGCATACCGTTCATCATTATGACCTTGCAAAAATTACGGATGATGAAGTAAGAAGCGAAGTTAAAAATGATATTATTGCATTGTCTGAAATTGCCGGATATAAGGTTAAGGGAATGGCATATCCTTACGGAACATTTAATGATCATATTGATGAGCTGTTAAAGGAATGCGGAGTTCTGTATTCAAGAACGGTTGAGGATACTCATAGCTTTGATATTCCCGATAACTTCCTTCAGTGGCACCCTACTATTAATTTTGGAGAGGAAGGATTTGACGAATTAACAGATAGGTTTCTTGAAGAGTCTAATGAGCAGAAGCTATTCTACATATGGGGCCATAGCTATGAATTTGATGCGTACAATTCATGGGACAGATTTGAAGAGTTCTGTAAGAAGATTTCAGGCAGAGACGACGTATTATACGCAACGAATATTGAAGTATATAATATGTGCAATATGTGATTTTTCACAAAGCAAACGGAGGTTATATGAAGGTACAAAATCAGAGTAACAGTAACAGATTCAGAGGAAAAGGATTTATCGGACGTTATCAGGAGCTTATCCGTAATGTCGTTATCCCATATCAGTATGAAGTATTAAACGATAGAATAGACGGAATTGAAAAGAGTCATGCAATTACTAATTTCATAAATGCACATAAGGCACTTATCGGGGAAAATGACCATGATGGATTTTATGGAATGGTGTTTCAGGACAGCGATGTTGCAAAATGGATAGAGGCAGCAGCATATTCATTAGGAATTTGTCCTGATAGTGAACTCGAAAGAATGGTTGATGAAGTAATAGATATTGTTGCAGATGCACAGGATGAAGATGGATATCTTGACACTTATTTCACGATTAAAGATAAGGAAAAGCGTTTTACAAATCTGTTCGAAGCACATGAACTGTACTGCAACGGTCATATGATAGAGGCAGCAGTTGCTTATTTTGAGGCGACAGGGAAAAGCAAGCTATTAAATGTGATGAAAAAATGTGCAGATCATATTTATGATATATTTATCACCGGTAAAAAGGCCGGATATCCGGGACATCCTGAGATAGAGCTTGCTTTGATGAGACTATACAGGGTAACTTCTGAAAAAAAGTATCTTGAATTAGCAAAGCATTTTATTGATGTAAGAGGAGTTGACCCTGAGTTTTTTGAAAAGGAAACTAAGGAAAGAGATTGGAACATCTGGGGCGCAGACGCTAAAGACACAGAATACAATCAGTCAATGATGCCATTAAGAAAACAAAAAGATGCAGTCGGACATAGTGTACGTGCTGTATATTTGTATACGGCGATGGCAGATTTAGCTTCTGAGACAGATGATAAGGAGCTTAAGGAAGCATGTAAAAATCTCTGGAACAGCATTGTGAAGAAGAGAATGTATGTAACAGGTGGCATTGGATCTACTGTAATAGGAGAAGCTTTCACCGTTGATTACAATTTGCCGAATGATACTGTGTATGCTGAGACCTGTGCTTCAATAGGACTTATGTATTTTGCCTCAAGAATGCTTGAGCTTGAAGTAATCGGTGAATATGCGGATGTAATGGAACGAGCATTTTATAATACAGTTCTTGCAGGTATGCAGCTTGATGGAAAGAGATTTTTCTATGTTAATCCGTTAGAAGTAATACCGGGTGTTTCCGGTGTTGCATGTACTCATAAGCACACATTACCTGAGAGACCGACATGGTATGCATGTGCATGCTGTCCTCCAAATGTTGCCAGGACTGTTGGTTCAATTGCAAAATACGCATATGGCGAGAATGAAACTGCAATATTTTGCCATATGTATATTGAAGGACAGATGCAATTTAACAACGGAACCGTAATTGAGTGTGAAACA
Source organism: Lachnospiraceae bacterium (assembly GCA_004552595.1). Lineage (GTDB taxonomy): Bacteria > Bacillota > Clostridia > Lachnospirales > Lachnospiraceae > UBA2868. Next base: position 10,049 of record SFNX01000061.1, read on the forward strand.
GATTATCCGTATGAATTATCCGTAAATTACAAAATAAAGAAGGGTAATACAAGAATCGCAATACATATTCCGGGCTGGAGTCATAATTCATATTCTGTATACCTTGGAGATAAAAGGATAGATAATAATCTGTCTAAAGGCTACATTTATTTAGATGTAAAAGAAGGAGATGAAATAAAAGTAGTGCTTGATGATTCGATTAAAAAGATATACTGTTCAACGAAGGTATCAAGCAATTCAGGTCAGGTCGCAATTCAAAG
>SFNX01000010.1 GCA_004552595.1 Lachnospiraceae bacterium
CTTCGTAGTCCGGCCATAATCATTTGCATATCCTTAGATGAAAGAATCGTTCTGTCCATTCTGTATCCATCCATTATGCTGATTCCACCACCGGTTCCCTGTGATGTAACAATCGGAATTCCGGCTCTGCAAAGATCATCAATATCTCTATTTATTGTTCTTTTTGACACTTCAAACATTTCTGCCAGTTCCGGGGCAGTCACCTTTTCCTTCTGTAACAGTATTGAAAGAATCCCAATAAGTCTATCTATTTTCATATCATTTTCACTTCCTAATATATAATAATGCACACAACACGACATCTGTATGTCATGTTGTATGCATTATACAGTATTTATTCAAAAATAAAAATCCCGCAGACATTAGGACTCTAATCCGCCTTAGAGCCGATTTCGCTTATATTTTTTTCCATAGATAAAAGTGTGCGAATTGTCGTTAACAGACTTTCCTCATCTATCCCATCAAATATCCTGCAAATTGTCTCATCGCTTTGAGCTTTGTTTTTTTGCATGAACTCCATGCTTTTTTCGGTGAGTGTAATTCTTTGCTTTCTCTTGTCTGATTTATCCGGAATCATTTTTATGAATTCTTTTTTCTCAAGCTTTATTAAAATCTGTTTTACATTCTGGTGCGAGCTTCCCATTATTTCTGACAACTCATTTATTGTAGGATTTTCCGTACACAGATTTACGCATATTATTGCAAAAAACTGCTTCCAGGTAATCTCCTTGAAAAAGCTGTCTGCACAGGCCTGAAACCGGTTATCAAATGCACTTAATAGTCCAAGAATAAACGGCTTTGGTTCCATATCCCCAAAATCTACTAAACTCAAGTTAAGCTCTTCGTTATATTTCATTTATTCCTCCAAAAAACAGGTAATATATCACGCTATATACGTAACATATTACCTGTCTGTTTGTCAATTAACTTTATATCGCTTATATAATATTTAACTAATTGATCATATTGATTACTTCCTCATCAGAAATCGGATATCTTGAAAGAGTATCTGAGTCAAGATTCTCCTTATGCATGTCAATACAGTTAATCTGATGATTGTTGTAAGTGTTGTAATAATAAGTTCCCTTGTTAAGATTACAGCATGATGAATAAATTGTAATCTCATACTTATCATTAAATAAATCACAGCATCCTCTCTGCTGTTCAACCGAAGCCAAAATGTGGAAAAACTGGCTGATACTTGAAAGGTCTGAATCATCAGAAAGCGAATTCATCCTCGTAAACGCCACCTTGACAAATCTGGACTGCGACGATAAATCACCCGGAAGTCCAAGTCCTCCCATTCCCCTACTGTATTCAGGAAGTTCAAGTCCCTTTGCAAATGTAGCTTCCTTATTGTAAGCAGAAACATTTCTGTAATTTGCAAGATTTTGCATCTGGAAAGGGAATGGCGGATTATTCGTAAGAACCCCAACCGGATTATCATATATCTTAAGTCCGTCATCAACAGACTCAACAGTAATTGTCTCATTGAAATCAGAGACTAACCAGTGAAGTTCAGCTACAGGCAACCCTGCCTTAAAAGGCGTATCAAGAATATTCATTCTCTCAAATAATGCCTTTGCCTCACTTATATTTTCGCACTGAGAAAGAATCCATGGGATAATTTCAAACTGTGCTATGTTATCTTTCCCTTCGGTTTTAGAATGATAACGGGCGTTTCCGACAAAATTCAGTCCCGCTATTGCAAGCCCTTTTTCGTTAAATGCATCATAATAAAGAGCTGTATCATCCATCACACTTGCCATTCCAATCATCGCATAATGGCTTTCTATAGTGTCTTTTGTTAAAAAGTGCAACGGATAGTTCCTTGGCATCACGACTACTTCTTCTCCATATGAGTGTTCGTAATCAAGATTTCGTCCAAAATAAGTATCTTTTGTTTTATAACTTGCTGCTGTACACATAGTCTACCTCCATTCTAAATCTAAAACAGTATAACCGGTGACAGCCGTCATTCCTTTGTGCCAATTGTCAGTAATGTGACAAATACAGCATGAACAAAACTTATCCTTACTAATTCCTATCACTTAAGCGATTTCAAGTACTCTTTCTGTTCCTCGGTAATTCTGTAACTTTCCCTCGCTTTTTGAATGGTTTTCTTATGAGTCCATTCATCTAACCGCCTGTTTTCTATAAACGGGATAGTATCATTATACTGCTTTGCAAGCGCAGTTGCAAAATACCAGGCAATCATCATATTAATATAGTATTCATCACTTCTTATCGAAGCAACAAGATCATTATATTCCCTCTTGAAGTTATCATCTAGGAAGAAATTCATAATCATTTCAATACCAAATCTTTTCGTATATATATGCTCTGATTTAATCCACCTTTTTGCATCGATAATCAGTCTGTCGCAATTTTTTGAAAAAGCCTTCCTTGGTTTTATTCCGTCACACGTTGCCCAATTATCAACATACGGAATAAATCTGTCAATCTCTCTTATTACGCTGTCATAATCCTTCATTAAATTAATAATTGCAACATGAATTCCCATCTCCTCATAGTATTTATGAGGACAATCATCAAGAAATGAAGAATAATCCCCTGACTTTATTATTTCCTTTGTAAGCTGTGCTACCTTAGGAGTTCTTACACCGATTACATTATCCGGTTCTAAACCGGGAATTATTTTAAGCGTAAAATCCTTGTACTTTTCATCTTTTAGTTCAAAAAGACGATTTCTTATTTCTTCATTAGTCATAAAAAAACAAAACCTTAATTCAAATTATTACACTACCTCTCCTACACCTGTAATAATCCACGGTGCTGGCTGAATTTCAAATGAATTATTTGACTTAAGCTTAGACACCTGAACCTGAATGGCGCAGAAATCACCTATTTTGTATTTTGCAAGAAGATCTCTTAATTCAGCTGCAACCTTAAAATCAAGTGTATAAATCACAAACTCCATCTTAGGATTAATCTTAAGAAGAGTTTCGATTTCTTTTTCCATCGTTGCAGAGGCAACAAGCATTGTAACATCAGGAACAGGCATATCCTTCATCGTCTCATCGTCAACATGGTCTATGATTTTAACGTTATTAAGACCAAACTGTGCTATGTTTTCTTCCATAGTAATTCTGTCACGCTTATTGTATTCAACAGCAATTACATCACCTTCGCCGTTCATGATAGCTGCTTCTACAGCAATTGATTCACCGGAGATTACACATAAATTCTTGCCTTCGCTAATCTGCATCTTGCTTAAGATGATGCTTCTGATTTCAGAACCGACATAATGAACAGAGCCTGATGCAAAGTCCTGATTTCTCATTCCGAATTTAATAGTATTTCTGGCATTTTGATTAAGTATAAGCATACCTGCGGAAGCGTTTATTCCACGGTTTATCATATCGTAAACCTTATCTCTTTTTATCTCGCCCTTAGGCTCGCTTCCTTCGTTGTATACTACTTCGCACTCGCCAAGTCCTGCATTAAACATACGATAGAATATGTCCGGATGACCTGCCTGTGTAAATACAAGTACTGCTCTGTGCGACTCAACAGTAGGAATAAGATTCTTATTCTTTTTAGTAATATCAAGTATTTTAACATGCTCTAAGTCAATTTCTGTTCCACCTGCAAAATACTGAAGCCATGAAATAATATGAGCATTAGTAAAAATTGAATCCATTGTAACCCCTCCTTTTTATTTACACTTCTCAAGAAGTTCTTCCCATTTCTTATCAACATATTCCTGAGCTGCTTCGATTGTCCATTCATTGCCCGGCTTGAAGCAATGCTTGAATCTATTCTGAAGTCTCATAAATTCTTCAACCGGGAGTTTCTTCTTCGGCTCGTAGCTTAAGTGCCATTCGCCGTTTTCAACTTCGTAAAGTGGCCATACACAAGTTTCGACGGCCATTTTGCATATTGTAGGTAAAAGCTCAGCAGAGTAACCCCATCCTCTCGGACATGGCGTAAGCACATTAACAAATGTTGCCCCCTGAGTGTAAATTGCCTTGTGTGCTTTTTCATGAAAGTCCTTAAGCGTACCGATTAATGTAGTCTGTGCAACATATGGTGAGCCGTGAGCTACTACAATCTGAGTAAGGTCTTTTTGAACCTGCTTCTTACCTACAGACTCTGCTCCAAATGGTGTAGTTGTTGCAGAAGCAAATCTTGGTGTAGCAGATGAACGCTGAGTTCCGGTGTTCATATATGCATTATTGTCATAGCAGAAATATGTAAAATCATGTCCTCTTTCAAGTGCTCCCGAAAGCGACTGAAAACCTATATCATAAGTTCCGCCATCACCGCCAATTCCCAATATCTTGAAATTATCTTTAATCTTTCCTCTTCGTCTCATTGCATTGTATGCTGCTTCAACTCCTGATGCGGTTGAGCATGCGTTTTCAAATGCAGTATGGATATATGAATCTTCCCATGCAGTATACGGATACATAAATGATGACACTTCAAGACATCCTGTAGCATTACATATAACTGCCTTATCTTCCGGTTCTAAGGCTCTCATCATGGCCCTGCACACTATACCTGCGCCACAGCCTGCGCACAATCTGTGTCCGGCTTCAAAACGTTCCTTTTTATTTAACTGTTCTCGTAAATTATAGGCCATTACTGCACCTCTTTCCTTAAATCACGCTGTCCCATATGTGAATAAACAGGACCGATATCACCGGTCTTAACAATGTTTAATAGTCTGTTAAATACTCTTCTAGCAGAGTCAACCGTAAAATCTCTTCCACCAAGGCCGTAAACAATATCTACCATCTTCGGACGCTTATCCATATTAATCATTGCAGAAGCTGTCTCTGCAAAAAGCGGACCGCCATTAGCCGAGAAGCCTTCAGATTTATCAAGCACCGCTACAGCCTTGCAGTTTTCCAAAGCCTTTGCAAGTTCTTCACCCGGGAACGGGCGGAATACTCTTACTTTAATAAGTCCTGCCTTAATATTTTCTTTTCTTAACTCATCAACGCAAGCCTTTGCAGTTCCTGCTGAAGAACCCATAAGTACTATTGCAATTTCAGCATCTTCCATTTTATATTCTTCAAAAAATCCGTATTTTCTTCCGAATTTTTCTTCAAAGTCCTTAGCAACTTCAAGAATTGCGCGTTTTGCATTTTTCATGGCTTCAGCCTGTGCCACTCTTGCTTCCATATAATATCCGGAAACACCATATGGTCCTACAGCCAGAGGATTCTCACTTTTAAGAAGATAGTTTTCAGGCTTGTATTCTCCGACAAATGCCTTAACGTCTTCATCACTTTCAAGCTCGATATTTTCAAGTGCATGAGATGTAATAAATCCGTCTTCACAAATCATTACAGGGAGTCTTACATCCTTTGTCTCTGCTATTCTGTGAGCCTGAAGATAATTGTCATATGCTTCCTGGTTATTTTCGGCATATATCTGAATAAATCCTGAATCTCTTTCTGCCATTGAATCAGAATAATCGTGATTTATATTGATTGGTCCTGTTAATGCTCTGTTTGAAACTGCAAGTACTAACGGAAGTCTTGATGATGCTGCAACATAAAGCATCTCATTCATATATGAAAGACCTGCCGATGATGTAGCCGTAACAGCTCTGCAGCCGGCAGCCTCTGCACCAATGCAGGCTGACATTGCAGAATGTTCACTCTCTACGCAGATAAATTCAGTATCTACTAGTCCATCGGCAACATATTGTGCATAGTACTGCGGGATCTCAGTAGAAGGTGTAATCGGGAACATTGCAAATACATCCGGATTGATCTGTCTCATTGCCGTTGCAATTGCTTCATTTCCTGAAAGTCGGTCTCTTATACTCATTACTGTACCTCCTTTAACTCAATTGCATCAAAAGGACATACGGTATAGCATATTCCGCATCCTTTACAATGATCATAGTCAAAATCCTGTCTTTTACCGTCCTTAACAGGAATTGAAGAATCCGGACAAAACGGAGCGCAAAGAAGACACTGCTTGCACTTTTCCTCATGAAAAACAGGCACCTTCGAACGCCATTCACCTGTCATTGTAAGTCTTGATGTTGCAGGCTCATATATTTCACAGCCTGTTGTCAGTTCCTGCCATGGAATCTGCTCATTTATTTCTGATGCTTTCTTACTCATCACTCTTTTACCTCCTCCATAGCTTCTTTAAGACATAATAAGTTACCTTCAATAACCTGTGGTTTCTTGGCAAATTTATGCTGATACGATACCTTCATATCTTCAAGGAATTTATCCTTCTTAACACATTCTGAAACTGCAACAATCGCAGCAAGCATTGGAGTATTAGGGAAATATCCTCCAAGATGTTTTCTTGAAATTGTTCCTGCATCTATCGTATAAACCCTGCCCTCGTATCCACGAAGAAGTCCTCTTAATTCTGATGCTTTCTTTGCAGAATTTATTACAATCGCACCTTCCTTTTTAAGTCCTCTGGTGACATCTACACTCTCAAGTAAAGTCTCATCTACAACAACTACATAGTCAGGCTCATAAATATTTGAATGAATGTTGCATCTTTCATCTGAAATACGGTTATATGCCGTAATCGGCGCTCCCGACCTCTCAGGTCCGTATTCCGGAAAAGACTGAATGTACTTTCCGGACATAAATGCTGCATCCGCCAAAAGCTGACTCGCGGTTTTGGCGCCCTGGCCTCCACGGCCATGCCATCTGATTTCGATCATGTTTTCCATAATATCTCCCGGTTAATTATTAATATGTTTACTTTCTACACTTTTCAAATACTCATTTGGTCCGGTTTCATAGAGATTATTTCCATAGCAGTCAATAATGACAACTAAAGGCATATCCTCTACATAAAGCTTTCTAAGTGCCTCTGACTGTAAATCCTCATAAGCAATAAGCTCTGATGACTTAATACATTTCGCAAGTAAAGCACCGGCACCGCCGATAGCGCCGAAGTAAACACCAAAGTTTTCCTTCATTGCTTCAATAACTTCATCAAGTCTTGCACCTTTACCAATCATTCCTCTTATTCCAACCTTCATAAGCGTCGGTGCATAGGCATCCATTCTTCCGCTCGTGGTCGGGCCTGCCGAACCGATAACCTGTCCCGGCTTCGCAGGAGTTGGTCCAACATAATAAATTGTTGCATCCGTCGGGTCAAAGGGAAGTTCTTCTCCTCTTGCAAGTGCTTCACACATTCTCTTATGTCCGGCATCACGTGACGTATAAATTGTACCGCTAAGCAATACTCTGTCTCCTGCCTTAAGCGTTTTAGCAAGTTCCTTCGTAAGAGGCAATGTAATCTTTTTTACTTCGCTCATCATATCACCTCCGTCTTATGTCTTGTAACGTGACAGTTAATGTTTACTGCACACGGCATTCCGGCGATATGTGTCGGGAATGTCTCAATATTTAGACCGATTGCTGTTGTTCTTCCGCCAAGTCCCTGTGGTCCGATTCCTAAAGAATTGATTTTCAAAAGCAATTCTTTTTCTAAATCAGCATAGAACGGATCTTTGTTTGAAGAGCCAAGCGGTCGCATAAGTGCCTTTTTGGCAAGAAGTGCACATCTGTCAAAAGTGCCCCCGATGCCAACACCGACAACCATCGGCGGACATGGGTTCGGACCTGCAAATTTGACGGTTTCAATTATGAAATCCTTTATTCCTTCAAGTCCGGCTGATGGCTTAAACATCATAATGCGGCTCATGTTTTCACTTCCAAAGCCTTTCGGACCAACTGTAATTTTAATCTGTTCTCCGGGAACAATTTCCGTATATAATATGGCAGGTGTATTATCTCCTGTGTTCCCTCTTCTTATCGGATCCTTAACAACAGACTTACGCAGATATCCGTCAGTATATCCCTGTCTTACACCTTCATTAACGCATTCCGTTAAGTCCCCGCCTGTAATATGAACATCCTGACCTATTTCCATGAACACAACTGCCATGCCGGTATCCTGACAGATCGGAACGTTCTCACGATCGGCAATTTCATAATTTTCTATGATGTTGTCAAGAATTCCTTTCGCGATTTCACCGTCTTCTTCTTTTCTTGCTGTCTTGATAGCACATTTTACATCTTCCGGAAGATGCTCATTTGCTTCAATACACAGTTTTCTAATAACTTCTGTAATTTTACTGCATTGAATTTCTCTCATAATAATCTCCGTTTACCCAAATGACTTTCTCAAATCTACAGCAGCACCATTTGAGCCCAACATATCTTCACCGTCTATATGCTTATAAATAACACCTGATACGTACGACTCCTCGTTTTCATCCCATACAGAATAAGGATTTAAATAAAACTTTCCCGAATAAATCTGCTCTGTCTCGTTCTCAGCTTCCTCATGGCTTTCATCAAGAGGTTCGCCATTTTTAGAATCAAGAACGTATTTAAAAATAATGCCGTTTTCGTCAAATGAATCAAATTCCAGTTTTCCAACGTATGCGTCAGCAAAATCATCTCCTGAAAACTGCATTAAAAATAACGAAGTGTCATTGTCGTCAAACCCTAAATATACATCTTCCGAACGCATATTGCTGACAGTAATTTTTCTGATTATTGATCCGCTGTATCCTTCTAATTCATAGAGTGCAAGAAGCTGCTTCTCAAATCCGTCGTAATTAAACTTTTTAGCATACTCGCAGTATTTCTTAATCATTGCATCGTTTGATTTTTCTTCAATCTTTGCAACATGATAATACTGGCCTGCTCCGGCAGGAACCATTACAAGTGCCACTGCATTAAGTTCTCCGTTACCATCAAGGTATACAGGCATATCAGCGTTAATGTTTTTATCACTTACAGTCTCAACATAATCACGGATGTAGTCAGCGACAATACTTCCTCTCCACTCTTCATTAAATAATTCTTCTTCATCGGCATTGTCTTCTGATTCATCTTCACTTAATTCCTGCTCATCTATAAGCCCACTTGTATTATTTGTATCTCCGTTTACAAAGTCTTCAATATCGGGTAAGGCAATTTCTCCAAATGACTGTTTTGCCATTTTAATAAACTGCTCTTTACTTACACCTGCGGCTTCAAGTATGGATGCATTGTCAACAAGCTGCTTATTTACTACATCGTAATTAAATACGGCATAATCAGTCCAGTCATAATACGAAGCATTATATTTTACAATAATGCTTAATATTTCGCCGTTTAGATAAGCCTCATAGCTTATCATCGAATATGATGGTTCATAGTTTTCTTCTGCTGTTCCGTTAATTAATGCTTCAATCTGATTTATTGAATCCTTTGCCATATCATATATTTCTGAATTTATTGTCTTTGCAGCATCGGAATCATCCTTAATTTCAGGGACGTCAAGATTCACTTCGATTTCATACATTTCTTCAGGTTCATATCCGACTGAAATAGTATCTGTCTTTTTGTATACAGATCCAACATATGTGTCAATTGTACCAATTTCAACATTATTATTTGTTGTATCTAAAGAAGCTGTAGCTTCCTCGGATTTATTATCAGACACATTAGCCTCTGTACCCTCGTCTACATATTCAAATTCGAATTCATTAAGGTTTTCTTCTTTCTTGCATCCGGCTAGCGATGAAATTACCAAAACAAAACAAAGCAATAAATACTTATACTTCTTCATAATATCTCCTTTCATGATTATCACGCCTTCAGGTTATCAGGTCCAAAGCTTTCAGGCAGTAATTCGCCAAGTGTATAAACCTTGTAATCATCAGTGCTTCTTGCAACTACAATTTCAAATTCACTGTCGCAAAATTCCCTCATGACCTGCCTGCACACACCGCAGGGAAACGCATAGTCTGAAAACAAATCTGTCTCATTTTCCAATCCTCCGACAATCGCAATTGCACTGAATTCCTTAACACCTTCAGAAACAGCCTTGAAAAAAGCTGTCCTCTCAGCACAATTTGTCGGTCCGTAAGCAGCATTTTCTATGTTGCAGCCTTTGATTATTTTATTATCACTGCTAAGAAGTGCTGCACCAACTTTATATTTTGAATAAGGCGTATATGCCATCTTTCTTGCTTCAATCGCATTTTCAATTAACTGTTCGTATGAAACTTTCATAATTATATCCTTATAAACCCTATATTAAAAACAATTCCGCAATATATGTTACAACGCAGCATGCAATTGCAACTCTAAACAGTCCAAAGTCAAACCATGCCGCAACAACACCTACACAGAGTGCAATAATACCCGCAATTTTTGAAGAAGTAGCGTTGATTATTGCAGGGAATGTCATAACCGCAAGCGTAACATATGGCACATAATATAAAAATGATTTAATAAATCTGTTCTTAATCTGCTTTCTGATTAATGTTGTCGGTAGCACTCTGATTAATGTCGCAACAATTGATGCTATCAGAATATAAATATATACATTGTGCTGCATTTATTTAATAAACCCCTTTACTTAACTCTTAAATTCATATTATTCCGATGCTTTTTCTATACTTTCCTCGTCCTTTACCGGGAATAGTATTGCACTTACAGAAGCAATAATAACCGTAAGAATAATAATTCTTGTTCCTGATGAAATATCTCTTATATAAGGTACTCTTGCAAATAAATAGCTTAGTAAAAAGCAGACAATAATTATTCCGCCGATTAATTTATCTTTTCTTGCAGGCGGTATAATAATTGCAAGGAACATTCCATACAGTGCTACAGACAGCGCACTTACAACTCTTGCGGGCAACACACTTCCTGCCATACATCCTACAGTAGTTCCGCATGACCACATTATTACTGCCGTCAAAAATGCCGTCATTGTGTATTCAAGCTGTAAATGCCCTTTTCTTCCTATCTCAACTGCAAATAATTCATCAGTAACCGTGAATCCATAAAAAAATCTCGCAAGCATTGAATCCTTTTCATGAATCCTCTGCGACAGCGCACAGCTCATAAGTACATATCTTATATTTGCAATTAGGACCATTAATGCAATTTCAACATATGAAACGTTATCCCTTATACACGTAAATATGGCAAATTCACCGGCTGAAGCGTGATTTAAAAAGCTTGTAATAAAGCATTGAAAAGGGGATACATTTGCAGATTTTGCAATAATCCCTAAAGAAAAGGATACGGCGAAATACCCAAATCCTATAGGTAATCCCGCCTTAAATCCTTCTAATATGACATCCTGATTTTTATTTAAAGTCCTCATAATGTGTACATATATCTCCTATTCGTACCCATTAGAATGACTTAATTGATTCAGTAATGAGCTTTGTAAACAATGGTGCAGCATTTCTTCCTGCTTCCTGAACCTCATCGTGTGTAAGAGGTGTAGGTGAAATTCCGGCAGCAAGATTACATACACATGATATTCCGCATATCTTCATACCCATATGGTTAGCCGCAATAGCCTCTACAACTGTACTCATTCCTACAGTGTCAACGCCAAGCTTTCCTAACATTTTAATTTCTGCAGGAGATTCAAACGAAGGTCCTGTGAGCTGACAATAAACACCTTCCTTTAAGTCAATGCCATTAGCTTTAGCTGCACTTCTGATTTTATCCTGTAATGTAAGATCATATACCTGACTCATATCAGGAAAACGTGTACCAAGCTCGTCAATATTTTGTCCGATAAGCGGATTTGGTGCAAATATTGAAATATGGTCTGTAAGCATCATAAAATCACCTGCTGAATATGATGGGTTGAGTCCGCCCGATGCATTAGTAAGGAATAAAATTTCAGCACCCATCATCTTCATAAGTCTTGTAGGAAGTACAACATCGCTAATCGGATATCCCTCATAATAATGTACACGTCCTTTCATACATACAACCGGAACAGAGTCAACATATCCGAAAATAAACTTACCGGCATGTCCCGGAACAGTCGAAATAGGAAAATCCTTAATATCGTGATAGTCAATCTCACCCTTAACATCCATTGTATCGGCATAATTTCCAAGGCCAGAGCCAAGAACAAGTGCTACCTTAGGAGTAAACGGAATTCTATCCTTAATGCTCTCATAGCATCCTAAAACCTTCTCGTATACAGCGTTCATAATAATAAATACCTGCCTTTCATTTCATATATTATAAATTTGATTCTATCAATCCGACGTAAATTATATTCTATCATAACAGCCGTGAATTTACTATAAAAACACCATAAAAACAGCCCCATAAACACATTGTTTATGGGGCCTCATTTCTTAATTCACAATATTAGGCAAACTAACTTGTTAACCTTATACAATACCCTGTGCATTCATAGCATCTGCAACCTTTAAGAAGCCTGCGATGTTAGCACCTGCAACATAATCGCCTGCTAAGCCGTATTCCTTGGCAGCATCATCAAGGTTATGGAAAATGTTGATCATAATCTGCTCTAACTTAGAATCAACTTCTTCAAATGTCCATGAAAGTCTTTCTGAGTTCTGGCTCATTTCAAGTGCTGATGTTGCAACACCGCCTGCGTTTGCAGCCTTACCAGGAACAAAGAATACCTTGCTGTCCTGTAAGTACTTTGTTGCTTCAAGTGTTGTAGGCATGTTAGCACCTTCACATACAGCGATAACGCCGTTAGCAACAAGCTTCTTAGCATCTTCAACATCAAGCTCGTTCTGTGTAGCACATGGAAGTGCGATATCAACCTTGATTTCCCACTGATTTGTGCCCTCTGTCTTCTTGTCATGATACTGAGCTGAAGGTCTCTTAGCAGCGTACTCTGTAAGACGTGCTCTCTTTACTTCTTTTACTTCCTTAAGGAGTTCAACATCGATTCCTTCAGGATCGTAAATCCAACCTGTTGAATCAGATACTGTTACAGGCTTAGCACCCATCTGGATTGCCTTCTGGCAGGCATAAATTGCAACGTTACCTGAACCTGACACAGCACATGTCTTACCTGCAATATCAATACCGTTTGACTTAAGCATTTCCTTTGTCATGTAGAGAAGACCATATCCTGTAGCTTCTGTTCTTGCTAAAGATCCGCCGTATGAAAGCCCCTTACCTGTAAGAACACCTTCATAAAGTCCTGTAAGTCTCTTATACTGGCCGTACATGTAACCGATTTCTCTTGCACCTGTACCTATATCACCTGCAGGAACGTCTGTGTCTGCTCCGATGTACTTATGAAGCTCTGTCATAAAGCTCTGGCAGAATGCCATAATTTCTCTGTCTGACTTACCCTTTGGATCAAAGTCTGAACCACCTTTACCTCCACCGATAGGAAGTCCTGTAAGTGAATTCTTGAATATCTGCTCAAATCCAAGGAATTTGATAATACCAATATTTACTGAAGGATGAAGTCTTAATCCTCCCTTGTATGGTCCAATTGCTGAGTTAAACTGCACTCTCATAGCATTGTTGACCTGAACCTGACCATTATCATCTACCCATGGTACTCTGAAAAGGATCTGGCGCTCAGGAGTTGTAAGGCGCTCAAGTAATGCATCCTTTCTGTACTTCTCCTCATTCTTTTCAATAACAACACGAAGTGACTCAAGCACTTCCTTTACTGCCTGGTGGAACTCTGGCTGTGCAGGGTTCTGGGCAACTACTCTCTCGTAAACCTCGTCAACGTAAGACATTTCTTTCCCTCCTTAATTTAAAAAACACCAATAAGCATACAAATCACTGTATGCTTATTGGCGCCATTGCCATAGATAATATAATACATATGTGTAAAATTTGCAACAGTGATTTAACACTTTAGTGTAAAAAAGCACTATTATTGTATCAAATCAGATCTGATATACGCATCTTTACCGTCATATGTAAATTTACACCATCCGTCTTTTTCCTCGACAAGTGTGAATGTGTCTCCGGAACTTGCCTTTCCAAGACTGTCCGAATCAGTATTCGGTTGACTTCTGATGTTAGCGTTTTCTTTAACAGTTATTGTGCTTCCCGGCTCTCTTACATTTGCTGCAACCTCGCTGCTCTCAGCACCTGCTTCCTGATTAACTTCCTCAAGATACTCTGTCTTAATGTACGCTTCCTGACCGTTATAATCAATCTTACTCCAGCCATTTTCAAGAACTTCGTATCTTGTAAATTCCTGTCCCTGTGAAGTCTTACCAAGTACTTCAGAATCAGTACTTGATGAAGATCTGATATTTACAACATCTGTTGCTCTTACTGTTTTGGCATTTGCAGCGGCTAATGCCGCAGCCTCTTCGGCAGCCTGTGCAGCAGCTGCTTCTGTTTCTGCCTGCTTCTTAGCTTCAAGCTTTGCCTGAACATCAGAATTAATCTGTCCTCTAAGCTCGGTTACTCTTGCCGATAAATCCGGATTCTTCTCAAGCATATCGTTGTATGCAAGCTGTACATCATCCTGAAGCTGTTTAAAATCGTCCTGCGAAGCAAGAGCTAAAATATATGCCTCATCATTTTCTGATAAATCTGAATTATTGATATACAGAGTACCCGATTCATCTGTACATACATACAGTGAACAAAGTGCCGGCAGTTTATTAGCATCCGATACTATCTGTAATGTGTATGTTACAAGTACAAGATAGGAATTTTCCTCAGGTCCTGCCTTTGTATAAAAATGGTAATCTGCATACTGTGAAATATACTGCGCCTGAGCTTCGAAAAATGCCCTTCTTTCATCAGATAAGGCATTCGATAACGATGCCATTGTATCCGAATCTCCTATAGACATTGCATTCATATATGAAGTACAGATTGTATTAACATTAGGATATGCATCCTGTTCGTACTTGTCTTTTGGCACTTCAACAGAACTCGCAATATCTTCAATTGCACTATTCTGCTCACCTTCCTTTACAACATCTGTTCCTCTTGTTGCAAGGAATATTACAAGTACTATTACAAGAATAAGAAATAAACCGCCTACAATAAAATATCTGTAGTTTTTAGCCATTGACTCCCTAAATGAGCCCGCCGACTTTGCTTTCCTAGGATTTCCTGCCATATATAACCTCAACAATTCATATTATGCATCCGAGAGGATTCGAACCCCCGACACGCGGTACCGGAAACCGCTGCTCTATCCCCTGAGCTACGAATGCAGCACACGCGGGGAGAACCCACATTCCCGTATATGTTACCATAAATGCCTATAAAATTCAAACAATACTGTATCCTTCTTTTGGACTGTAATAATATGCATTAAATGAAAGAATTTCCTGCTCTAAAAGACTTGTTAAATTAACTTCACGAATCATACTGTTCAAATTATCTCTGTCCATATTTCCTAAGTCAGGAACAAGTAACACCTCATGAATACTGCTCGGAATAATGTACACTCCGCTGTACTTTTCCATAATAAATTCATCTAATACATCATCAAAAATCATAGTTACCGCGCCAAAAACCATATCCTTATTTGTCATGACATAAATCTTATCGTATGCACTATGAAAATCCGGTTGATTATCAACAACTACTTCCCTATTCTTTTCCATTGACATAATAACTTCTGCAATGTCCCTTTTGAGGATTTTCATGTTTCGTGTATTATTTGTCGCCACATTAAACAGCTCTTCTTTAGAGATGCCAAGACTTTCAAGGTGGCTGTTTTTAACAAGAACTGTAGCGTTCATTTCAAGAAAAGCACTCAAATCGCAGTATACAACTAAAGATAAATCAAGGAACTCCCTGCTTGGAACCTGACTTAACAGCTCCTCATTTTTCTCTGTGTTAATTATTTTAAGAAAAAGTGCATCCTTAATCCTATGAAAATCTGTAAAAAAACTCATATCCGGAATATTAACTTCCCTTGCCGATGAGTCGATTTCCAATATCTTACTAATAATTTCAGGCATTTCAGTTCCATCTAAATACTCAATAAGGAACTGCTCAAGGTATATCGTCGGAAGCACCGTATCCTCACCATGATTTATTGTAATGCCATGATATTTTACTCCGTTATTCTTTATTGTATCTATAGATGATGCATAATAACCTTCATAATTACTGTTAATATAGTCTGTGACTTCCTTAGTAAATTCAAAAATATTCATTTTACTCCTGTTCCGGCGTTCAGCTTAGCATAAACACAAGAATAAAAAAGGCTTCCCGGAAAAGGAAGCCTCGAAAGTACTGACTTAAATTAAACTCTTGAAAGATACTCACCTGTACGTGTGTCAATCTTAATCTTATCGTTCATTTCAACGAAAAGAGGAACATATACAGTAGCTCCGGTCTCAACAACTGCCGGCTTTGTAGCACCAGTAGCTGTATCGCCCTTAAATCCAGGCTCTGTATCTGTAATCTCAAGTTCTACGAATAATGGTGGTTCAACAGCAAATACATTACCATTGTGTGAGCAAATCTTAACCATTTCATTTTCCTTAACAAACTTAAGAGCGTCACCAATCTGCTCTGAGTTAAGTGCAATCTGCTCATAGTTCTCAGTATTCATAAAGTGGAATAAATCTCCGTCTGAATATAAATACTGCATTTCATTTCTGTCTATACGTGCCTGTGGGAACTTTTCAGTAGGTCTGAAAGTCTTTTCAACAACACCACCACTGACGATATTTCTAAGTTTTGTTCTAACGAAAGCTGCGCCTTTACCAGGCTTAACATGCTGAAATTCAACAATCTGAAAAATGCCATTATCCATCTCAAGTGTAATGCCATTCTTGAAATCGCCTGCTGATACCATACGATTATCCTCCTAAAATTTGCTAATAATTCTTATCTAGTTTATACTACCGGCGGCATTTTTTCAACAAAAAAATGCATTTTTTTACTCTTCCGGCTGATTTAAATACTCTTTTAAGAAATCAATCGCTTCAATATATCCGTCAAGACCTTTTCCTTTTATTACTTTTACACATGCAGGAGCAGTGACAGATTTGTGCCTCCACTCTTCTTCTCTTTTCTCAATATCCGAAATATGAACTTCAACAGTAGGTATCTGAATCGAAGTAATTGCATCATGAATTGCATAACTGTAATGCGCATATGCACCCGGATTTATAATAATTGCATCGGTGTTATCCCTGTAAGCATCCTGGAGTCTGTCGATAATCTCACCTTCGTGATTACTCTGGAAAATTCTGCAAAGTATATTATCCTGAGCGCATTTCTTATGAATAAGCTGCCTTAAATAATCAAAATCCGCTGTACCGTAAACCGATACTTCCCTGATTCCAAGAAAATTCAGGTTTGGTCCGTTAACTACTAAAATTTTCATTGTTTTACTCCTCATCTTTAATTATTTCAGCTACAATTTCAGAAATCTTCTTATCTGATGTTACAATCACACTGTCCGCTGCTTCTTCATATATCGGATTTCTTATTTCAAGCATACCATGAACTTTGGCTCTTACTTCGTCCTTTGGTCCTTTAAGAAGCGGTCTTGTATTGTCGTTTTTAAGTCTCTTAATTATGTCCGACTCATCCGCCTTTAAGTATATCACCTTACCAAGTCTTTTTAAATAAGCTCTGTTTTCCTCTTTTAACGGAAGCCCGCCTCCGCATGATATTACATAACCACTCATCGAATCTGTAATTTCTTTTAGGAGATTAGTTTCTATAGTTCTAAAGTGGCTTTCGCCATATTTTGCAAAAATGTCATTAATCGACATCTTTTCCTTCTCAACAATCATTGCATCGGTATCTGCAAATTGCTTGCCGCACTTAGAAGCCAACTGCTTTCCGACTGTAGTTTTGCCGGCTCCCATATATCCGATTAATACGTAATTATCAGCCATTTTCAAGCACCTCTTTAACGCCTTGAACTATTTTTTCAGGAACGCTTAACTCATTCCAAAGTTCATATGCGATAATGCCCTGATACATAAGCATCTTAAGCCCGTTATAAGCCTTAGCACCGCTTTTTCTTACAAGATTAATAAACTCAGTATCATCGCGATAAATCAGATCAACCCCATACTTAACCTTATCATAAAATGCAGTGTCATTAATAACTGCCTTATCTGTATCAGCAAGACCAATTTTTGTACACTGAAATACTATAAGTTCATCTTCTTTAATGCTGTTATACTCATCAATCGGAAGTGTAATTA
This sequence comes from Lachnospiraceae bacterium, assembly GCA_004552595.1. GTDB lineage: Bacteria > Bacillota > Clostridia > Lachnospirales > Lachnospiraceae > UBA2868. The sequence continues at coordinate 17,945 of SFNX01000010.1, forward strand.
CTTTTGTAAAAAGGCCTTCGCTGACAATATATTTGTTTAGGTCAGCCGCTATATCTTCTGCCTTACTTACAGTTCTGTTAAGAATATAGAGCTTCTTAACCTTATTCCTTACACACATAAATGCTGCCGCTCTGGCAGCACCGCCTGCACCAAGTAATACGGCAGTCTCACCGTTAAGATTAATTCCTTCTGACAAAACCGCTCTTTCAAGCCCAAGCATATCGGTATTGTATCCCTTATACCCTTCTTTTGTTCTGACAAGTGTATTTACTGCCCCAATGCGTTCTGCTATCGGGTCAATATCACTAAGAGATTCAATAACATCAGTTTTGTATGGCACCGTAATATTCATCCCGACAATACCAAGTTCAAAGGCGCCTTTTACTGCCGTTTTAATATCACCTGTTACTTCAAATGGCACATATACCATGTTAATATCAAGCTTTTCAGAAATGTAGTTGTGAATCCGTGGCGACTTAGTATGACGCACCGGATTTCCTATTATTCCTATTACTCTTGTATTTCCGTCAATTTTCATTCTTCTTTCTCCTTAAATAAAAGAAAAGAACAATTGCTTCAAGCTTTCTCTTTAGAACAATTTGTATTTCTTCATGAGGATCTATTGGCTTCACCAATATATTCTTCATGTTGCATAATTTTGCCCCGAATATATCTGTAAAAAGCTGGTCTCCGATAAAGAGAGTTGATGACAAATCAGTCCCCATCATCTTCATTGCCTTAATATAGCCCTTCTTAAGCGGTTTTCCCGCTTTATGGATGTAATTAACATTCACCGAATCGTTAAACATCTTGACTCTTGCTTCTTTATTATTTGACAAAAGAGTTATTTTAAAGCCAATACTTTTAAGCCTTTCAAAAAGACGTATTACTCTTTCATCGGCAGGAAAGCCATGTTCAACAAGCGTATTGTCGATATCATAGATAAGGCCTCTGATTCCGCTTTCATACAGGCCTTCATAATCAATCTCATACGCACTGTCTTTTATTTCATCAGGGTAAAAAACACTTAATAAACACATAAGGAAATTATATCAAATATAGCACTTAATTTGAAGAAAAATAAAAGACCTCGAAAGAGGTCTTATTTATAATATATGAATTAATAAATTATTTACGAATAACGATACCGTCTGCGTCATCGACAAGTATGTTGCTATCACCTACGAAATACTGGAACTGCTGAAGTGACTGATCCTTCTCCATAGTTGAAACAGCCTTCTGGATCTCTGAGTTCATGAAATTTTCATCAATCCCGGATAAAGAAAATGCTTCTCTTCTTGAAAAATCTTTTGATATATCTTCAAGATTGTAGCCGCTTCTTCTGCGCATACCCTCAAGGTTAAGATTAACCTTAAGCTCAGGCTTATTCTCCTCTGCAGGCTTCTCGTTTACAGCAACAGATTCTTCTGCCGGCTTTGTGTTTACCGGTTTTACTGAGCTAACAGCCTGGTCGTTTACACTTATTCTGTTGTATCTCGACATCATGTCGAATGACCCTAATCCATTAATAGCCATCTTACTCACCCCTAAGTTTCTAATGTAAATCGTTTACATAAGAAGTTCCCTTGGATTTATTCTACTAAACTTTTTGCGTCCTTGCAACATAATTATCGACATATTTTCCGTTTTATTAACCCCTAATTTGAATTTTTATTATTTTGTGATATTTTATTCGTAACTTAACTTAAAAAAGTCAGAATGTATTATTTCTTCATCCGTCCCCTTTTTAATGATCCTTCCCTTTTCCATAATCATAATATTATCGCAAAGCTGATATACAACCTTTAAATCATGGGAAATGAATAAAACTGCCACGCCGTATTTCTTATTTACTTCCTTAAACAGTCTCATAATCTGAGCCTGAACCGTAACATCCAGAGCGGATACCGGCTCATCGGCTATTAAAAGCTTTGGCTTAAGCATAAGTGCCTGTCCAATGCACACACGCTGCCTCTGTCCTCCCGAAAGCTCATTCGGAAATCTGTCCCTATACTCATCTGACAGTCCTATATCTGAAAGCATTTCGGAAACTCTTTTATTAAGCTCCTCTTTATCATTTAACCCCGATATTCTAAGAGGCTCCATTAAAATATCAGACACGGTCATCTTGGGATTTAGAGAGCCTTTAGGATCCTGGAATATCATTTGCGGCTTATCGGAATAATGAATAATTTCACCATCTATATCATTATTTATATGAAGAATTGCTTTTCCTAAAGATGATTTTCCGCATCCACTACCACCGACAAGTCCAAGCATCTCTCCCTCATGTATGTCAAATGATGCGTCAAATACAACCTGCTTACGCTTATCTTCTCTTTTTGAAAACAACTTGGCATCATTTTTCTTATAAAAAATATTCAATTTTTCAACATGAAGAATAACATCTGTCATTAATTAAACTCCCTGTCAGTTCTCATATATCAAATAATACGAGTTCAATATAACTAAAGCTTTGTAAATGTAGGTATCGATTTTATAAGCGTCTTTGTATATTCTTCCTTTGGATTGTCAAAGACATCATCAGTCAATCCTTCTTCAACTATTCTTCCGTTATACATTACGAGTACTCTTTTACAAAGTTTTCTCACAACCGACAAATCATGCGAAATAAATAGAATTGCCGTTCCTTTTTCTTTATTTATTTTAATAAGCAACTCAAGAATCTGTTCCTGAACATTGACATCAAGTGCCGTAGTAGGCTCATCCGCAATTAATAGCTTAGGCTCGCAAATCAACGCCGAAGCAATCATAACTCTCTGTCGCATACCGCCCGAAAGCTCATGTGGATATTTATTATAGATGCTTTCAGGATCATCAAGCTCTACCTCTTCAAGCATTTTAATTGCAAGTGACTTCATCTCATCCTTTGAAAGATTCTTATGAATTCTTAAGCTTTCCTCTACCTGCCATCCGATTTTTTTAAGCGGATTAAGAGCACTCATAGGTTCCTGGAAAATCATGGCAATGTCATTACCCTGAACCTTACGAATTTCATTTCTTGGAGCTTTAAGCATATCTGTATTGCAAAACAAAATGCTTCCTCTCTTTGTCATGTCTTTTCTCGATAAAAGTCCGGCAATTGCAAGTGCTGACATTGACTTTCCGGAGCCCGACTCACCTACAAGTCCAACAATTTCACCTTCCTCCATATGAAGGTCAAAATCATATACGACGGTTTCTGCCATGTCATGATCATTAAATTCAATATTAAGGTCTATTACATCAAGCATTTATGTACTCCTTGAAACCATCGGAAAACAGTGAAAAAGAAACAATCAGTAAAACCATAAATCCGCCTGTCAAAAATGTATAAGACGGATGCGAAAATACAAAGCTCTGTGAATCAGACAAAAGTGTTCCAAGCGACGCGTTTGGCGGCTGGACACCGATACCAAGGAAGCTAAGCCCCGCTTCCGCAAGCACAGCATTGTTAAATCCAATTACTACCGTAGAAAAAATAACAGGAAATACGTTTGGAAGAATATGCCTGGTGATTATTCTTAAATTACGTGCGCCCATAAGCTTTGCACTCGTCACATAATCAAGCCCCTTAATACGAAGATACTCACTCCTTATTATTCTTGCATAGCTTGGGACAAATACAATACCTAGTGAAATCATCACATTTATCTGTCCCGGCCCAAAAGCACTCAAAAATACAAGCGCAAGTAAAATACTCGGAAACGCTAATACAGCATCATTAAATCTCATAAGTATTTCATCTAATATCCCACCGTAATACCCGGTAAGCGCACCGATAATTATTCCAAAGAACAATCCAATTATGTTAGTTCCAATTGCAATAAATATCGTAATTTTGGTTCCTGCCATAACTCTTGAAAAAATATCCCTTCCAAAGTTATCACATCCCATAATATGCTTAAATGAAATACCCGCAAATTTATCACTTGAATTCATTGCTGCCGGGTCATATGGAGTGTATATAAGCGAAACCAATGCAATTATCAAAAATATGATAGAAAGAAAAGCTCCTATTATTAGTTTTTTATTAGATAATAGCTTTTTATTCATCTTCAATCCTCGGATCAATTACTCTGTAAAGCACATCCACCAAAAGATTAATAACAACTACAATTACTACAATCAATACAATTATTGCCTGTACTACCGGATAGTCTCTGTTTGATATCGAAGTAACTAGCAGTCTGCCAAGTCCGGGAATTGAAAACACCTGTTCTACAATTAAGCTTCCCGCAACTATATCAGAAAGTGTCATCCCAAGAAAAGTAATAACCGGAATAAACGCATTTTTTAATACGTGTTTATACATAACAGCTGTTGTTGTATTCCCTCTGCTGTAAGCAGTTCTAACATAGTCCTTTCCTGCTTCTGATAAAATTGACATCTTAAGCATCCTGATTGTCATTGCAGATTTAGGAAGCGCTATCGCAATAGCCGGAAAGATCAAATATAATATAAACTCTCCAAAGCTTCTTTTATACGAAACAAAGCCTCCCGGAACAAATAATCTTAAAACAATTCCAAAAAAGTATGTAATAAGCATTCCCGAAAAGAATGGAGGAATTGCCATAAGGACCTGATTAATACAATCAACTGCTTTTGAAACAATACTTCCGTCATGCTCAGTAATATAAAGTCCCAACGGAACCGACATAATCATAATAAATATAAATGATAAAATAGTAAGTGTTATTGTAATCGGAAATTTATCTGCAATCATTGCCTTAACGCTTAAGCTGTACGAATATGACGTTCCCATATCTCCGAATATAAAATCTTTTATCCAGCTTACAAATCTTACTAATAACGGTCTGTTAAGCCCCATCTCTTCCCTTAGTGCCATAACCTTTTCAGGTGTCGCCTGTGTACCAAGCTTTGCAACTGCAGGATCACCGGGAATTATGCTGAATGCAAGAAATACAAAAAAGGAGACTAAAAGAACTGTGATAAGCATAGTCGCCGTTTTTTTAATCACGTATTTCATTTTAGCCTCCTTTTTATTACTCAGCTAATTTAAGCTTTGCAATATCCTGTACATATAACGGATAAAACTCATATCCGGTAAACTTCTTATTCAATACAACATACTCAGGAAGATCCTGAATATATACGTTAGCCGCCTCATCAGCAAGAATCTTCTCACATTCAAGATAAAGTGCAGTTCTCTCATCATCATCGGCTGTCGTTAATGTCTTATTGTATGCCTTATCATAAGCATCGCTCTTAAAGTTAATAAAGTTATTAGCGGCGGTTGACTCAAACCTTGAAAGAAGCGCCGAAGCTGCAAGATATGAGGCATCAACACCGATTACGGTTGACTCAAAATCTCTTCCCGTATATACATCAGAAAGCCATGAGTTCCACTCTACAAGCTGAATTTCTGCATTTACACCGATTTTCTTATACTGCTCTGCAAGCACCTGCGCAACATCAATATGTGGCTGGTAGTTACTTGGAACAGTAATAGTCATATTAAAACCGTTTTCATAGCCGGCTTCCTTTAAAAGCTCTTTAGCCTTTTCAATATCCGTAGGATACAATTCGCTTAATGATTCATCATAATACTTACCGAATGCAGGGAACATACTTGAACCGATCTTAGTACCCTTACCTTCGGCCGTAATATCAAGTATTTCATCGACATCAGTTGCATATGAAAGCGCCTGTCTTACTCTTACATCATCAAATGGCTTTACATTATTGTTAAGATATAAAGCCTGAACAAGATTCATAGTTCCCTCATACACGCTGAATTCATCATTAAGCTGCTTAACCTGGTCAATAGTAAGTCTTGCATAGAAATCAATTGAGCCACCAAGAAGGTCCATTACAATTGAATCAGCATTTGATTCAACTTTAAAAGTGACATTTTTAATGTTCGCTTTTTCTCCCCAGTAGTCATCAAATGCCTCGCAAATTACATTCTCCTGAGGCGAACGGGACACATATTTATAAGGTCCTGTACCGATAGCTACAGTATCAGGGTTTTCGTTGTCCTTAGGAATAATTGCAGCACTTACCATTGCAAGATATGTAGGAAGATCTGTATCAGGTGTATTTAATACTACATCAACTGTCTTATCGTCAATGATATTTACTTCCTCAATAACAGAAAATGCCGAAACAAGTGGCTCTGAGCCATCACTGATTCCGGCAAATTTATCAATACTGTATTTAACATCATCTGCCGTAACATTTTTTCCATTGTGGAATTTAATGCCATCCCTTAATTTAAATGTATAGGTCATTAAATCCTCAGAAACTGTATAGCTTTCAGCTACGGCAGGAATATTATTTCCCTGTGAATCCGGCTTAAGTAAGCCCTCATATACGTTGAATAATATCTCTTTAGTTCCTGCCGCCAATGCTTTGTGTGGGTCAAGACTGTCTTCAAGATCTTGTGGTATACCAACAACTATCTCAGAAGAATCCTTTGCCTTATCGCCTGAACATCCGATCAGTGCAATAGACATTGTCATAAGAGCACACAAAGCTAAAATTCCTTTAACTTTGCTCATCTTATTTCCTCCTAAAATAAATTATTAAATTAAGACTTTCGTCCTAAGATATATTACTACAATGTGACTGTTCTTTCAATAAGATTGTTAAAACTTTAACAACTGTATATAAAATAATACATTAAAAGACAGCCGGTCTCCCGGCTGTCCAATGAGTATAAATATATGTGTGGTAAGCCCACATAATAACTATTTTTTAAGCATCTTTGTAAGCTCATTCATAAATGTATCCGCATCCTTGAAATCTCTGTACACAGATGCAAATCTTACATATGCTACCTGGTCAAGATCCTGGAGCTTTTTCATAACAAGCTCACCAATGACAGAACTTGGAATCTCTTTATCTTCATATCCAAATACTTCTGTCTCGACCGAATCAACTAACTGCTCCATCTTATCCGCTGAAACAGGTCTCTTTCTGCAGGCAAGTAATACACCTGACTCAATTTTTGCCCTGTCAAACGGTTCTCTGTTATTATCCTTCTTAATAACAATGAGCGGTATTGTTTCTACTTTCTCATAAGTAGTAAATCTTTTGGCACATTCGTCACATACACGACGCCTTCTTATTGAATTATTGTCGTCTGCAGGACGAGAATCTATTACTCTCGTATTTTCGTGACCACAAAATGGACATTTCATACTTACTTCCCCTTATATTCTATTTCCCTTTCGGGATACCCCTTTATTTTAATATATTATTTTCTTCTAAGAAAATCCGGAATGTTCAACTGGCTGCTCTGTACTCTTGACTGTGGAGCCGAAGTACCTGCAGAACCAAATACAGGTCTCTGAGTACCCGGAGTCGGTGTAGGTGTAGGTGTAGGTGTTGCCTGTGGCTGAATAGGTGTGCCATAACCAGGTACATTACCCTGAACAGGCATACCCTGCATTGGCATTCCCTGGCCTTGCATAACACCCTGTCCCATGTTCTGCATACCAGGCTGTGTTAATGACTGTCCATATACAGGCTGACCAAATGATGTTCCCTGTGTTCTTGCCTGACTTCCGACAAATCCACCGGCTGCTCTTGTGCCTGTCATTGTGGCACTTCTGCCCGGAACAGGTCTTGGAGCCTGAGAGGCTTCATTAATTCCTGTTGCAATAACTGTAACAGAAATTGTATCCGGAGCTGCCTGTGAATCATAATCAGTACCCCAAATAAGATTGACATCATCACCTGTAATATCAAGGATAAAGTCATTCATAATCTTCTGTTCATACATTGCAAGGTCACCCTTGATGTTAATAAGAATATCTGTTGCACCTGCAAGTGATGTTTCAAGAAGTGGCGAATTAACTGCCTGCTTGATTGCCTCAAGTCCCTTATCATCGCCTGATGCCATACCGACACCAACATGTGCAAGTCCTTTGTTCTCCATTACAGTACGTAAGTCTGCAAAGTCAAGGTTGATTTCCTGCTTAATTGTAATAAGATCCGTAATACCTCTTACTGCCTGCTGTAATACTTCATCTGCCTTCTTTAAAGCATCAGGCACTGATGTTCTTCTGTCAACAATCTCAAGAATCTTGTCATTAGGTATTACAATAAGTGTATCTACATTCTGACGTAATTTCTCAATGCCCGCTTTGGCATTATCCATACGTCTCTTAGCTTCAAATTCAAAAGGTCTGGTAACTACGGCAACTGTTAAGGCTCCCTGTTCCTTAGCAATCTGAGCTACTATTGGTGCAGCACCTGTTCCTGTTCCGCCGCCCATACCGGCAGTAACAATAACCATATCTGCGCCCCTCAATGCGCTTGATATGTCTTCTCTTGATTCTTCGGCTGCCTTCTCGCCAACTTCAGGTTTTGCACCGGCACCGAGTCCCTTCGTTAAATCAGCACCAATCTGTAACAATCTAGGAGATTTGCAAGATGCAAGAGCCTGCTTATCAGTATTGATACCTAAAAGCTCTACGCCTCGTATTCCTTCCTCTACCATTCTGTTGACTGCGTTATTTCCGCCTCCGCCAACGCCTACAACTAATATTTTAGCTGCATCTACGATTTCATTAGTTTTAATTTCCAGCAAAACTTACCCCTCCTTTTAGAGTGCATATTTATACTCATATACGCTATATTATAACGATTTTATGTAAATTACAATAGTTTTTAAAAAGATTATGGTACTAAATTATGTAAATTAGTCCGCCTTTACATCAAAATCTATTGTACTATCCGAATCAGTTTCGTCCTTTTGCAATGTAAAGTTGCCACCCTCTCCTTTATAATTCTCCATATGGAGTACCCCTGAGTAGCCCTCAAGCTTAGGTAAAAGCAGGCTTAATTCGTTTATTTTCTCATCAATATACTTGTCTGTTCCTATAAGAATTCTGACATCCCCGTAATACAGGGTAATGTTTTCATCATTGTCAAAATAGATCTTATCCGTAGGAATATCATACTTCGTAAGAAGCTGAGTAATACTTAAAATCTTGGCAAATATCTTCTCATTTTTTGCCGGCAGCTTTTGATGAAGAACTATATGATCAAATTCAAGTCCTGTCACAAAAGGAATGCCACTTGTAGTCTCAGTCGAACTCTCTACTGCTATTCCCTCTCTGTCAAAATAAATGTAATGTCCGAGATACTCAATATAACCTGCAACCGCTTTTTCATACACATCAATTCTTATATGTGTAGGCGACAGTATTTTGACATCCATCTTTTCGATGAAAGGTATATCATTAATACTCTTGTTTTTGTATTTAAAATAAAGATAAATGGAGTTATTCCCATATGGGCCATCCATTACAAGATCTCTTATTTCTCTTGTTGTATAGTGTTCATTTCCTTCAATGTCAACAATCGAAACTCTAAATTTTTCCCGCACAATAATAATTGCTGCACAAAAGATTATTAAAATAACAAGTACTATGATTAGCTTTGCAAGTATTTTATTTAATTTCTTCTTTTCCAAGATAAAATCACCTAATAATCATATTTCGTATTTTTGGCGACGCTTAATACTATTCCGATTTCTATAAGCAAAAACACAACCGAAGAGCCACCATAACTTATAAACGGAAGTGAGATTCCTGTATTTGGAATTGTATTGGTAACAACGGCTAAGTTAAGTATTACCTGAATTGCGATGTGTGCCAAAACACCTACCGAAAGCATAGCGCCAAATAAATCATTCGAATTATTAACTATAATTGATATTCTCCACAAAAGTACTATAAACAAAAATACGATGAGAAGAGCCCCAAACATTCCGAGTTCTTCACAGATAATCGCGAAAATCATATCATTCTGGGCCTCCGGAACGAACTGTTTCTGAAGACTCTGTCCGAGCCCTTTACCAAAGAAACCACCCGAACCTATTGCGTATAGGGCCTGTAAAGTCTGGAATGCAGTTGTCGAAGCATATGTCTCAGGATAAATCCATGCTCTTATTCGACCAAATCTGTATGAAAGTTCTTCTGTCAATACACCATTTGTTACAAGAAGCACCGTAATCGTTGCAAAAAACGCCACTGATAAAACAATAATTGCATATGGTTTATATCCCGGTGTAGCCATATAAACCATTACTACACCGATGCCCATAATAATTATTGCAGAACTTAAGTTTTCCGTAATCTGCCACACCATAACGGCTATTATAAGCGAAGGAAGAAGCATCTCGATTATTCCTCTTGGCGTTGCAAGCTTTTTTTGGCTAATTCTGCACACTTTTGATGCACTAAAGATGATAATTCCGACTTTAGCCACCTCCGCAGGCTGAAGCGAAACACCAAGATTCAGCCATCTTCTTGCGCCGTTTGCTTCATATCCAAGCGGAGTCATTACAAGAGCAATCAACACAGCCGAAACAACTATTGCTATAAATGACAGCCTATCAAGTCTGTGATAATCAATATTCATAACTACAAACATAATGATTATCCCAAATATCGTGTTCTTAAGCTGATTTTTAAGGTAATAAGTCGAATCATTAAATGTCAGGTTAGCATCATATGAGCTTACCGAGAAAAGCATTACCAGTCCAATGCACAATAAGAAGAACACAACTGTTAATAGCGTGTAATCAAAATGCTTTACCGTATTTTGTTGTTTCTTTGTTCTCCTTCTTTCTGCCATTTTAGTATCCTAAATATCCGATTACGGCAGCGAAAATTGATACAATTGTGAATACAGTTACGACCTTTGTCTCAGACCAGCCGCTCTTCTCAAAATGATGATGAATCGGAGCCATTTTAAAAAGTCTCTTACCTTTTGTAATCTTAAAATAAGAAACCTGCAACATTACGGAAATATTTTCAACAAGATAAATAACAGCCACGATTATTACATATAGCGGCATATTAAGCATGTATGCGGTCGCAATCACGTAGCCTCCAAGCGCAAGCGAGCCTGTATCGCCCATGAACACCTTTGCAGGATAGCAGTTGAACACAAGAAATCCAAGAAGCGAACCGATAAGTGCAAGACTTGTAGGTTCAAGTCCCATATTTTCAAGAACAGCAATTATTGCAAAATAAATTGCTATTACTATTGTCACAGAGCTCGCAAGTCCATCTACTCCGTCCGTCAAATTAGCGCCATTAACCGTGCCGAGCACTGCTATGAATAGAATAACATACGAAAACCACGACAAATCAAGCATGTATCCATTAGTAAACGGTACTCTTAATAAAAGATTAACTCCCGCAACCTTTGTGAGATATACTGCAAATATCGCTGTGACAATTATCTGAAGCAAAAGCTTCTGCCATGCTCTTAAGCCCATTGATCTTTTAAGGACAACCTTAATGTAATCATCGATGAATCCAATCAATCCAAAGCCAATTGTCATAAGCATGATTGGAATGGTATTCGAATATCTTGAGCAAAATATAACAGAACCGCCAATAAAACCGATAAGAATTATAATTCCACCCATTGTAGGCGTACCGTTTTTCTTAAGATGGCTTTCCGGTCCGTCATCTCTTACTGTCTGTCCGACTTTAAGCTTCAAAAGAAACGGAATAAAAATCGGTGCAATCGCCGTTGTCAGAATAAATGAGAGAAACAGCGAAATATATACGCTTTTATCAAGATTTTGTATCATAACCTTCCTCCTTTTATAAAACCGGTTTATTCAGGCAAATCAGAGCCCCCGTCAATCAGTTGACCGGTATTTGGATCAAGAAACTCTCCTGTTACAGGATCAATTGCATACCCGGTCTCCTTATCGATCTTAATCTCCTTTGGTTTATATTCTTCATCAAGGGTTTCGCTGTTTACAGGATTTCCCTTTTCATCTACTATTTCGATTACAGACTTAGTCTCTTCTTCGGTCTCTGTTGAATTTGCACCATCTGCATTCTCTTCGTTATTGACCTCTGTATTTTCGACTTCCTCTTCCTGTGAAGAATCAGCAAATTCTATCTGTTTTTCCTTAAGTTCTTCTGCTTCCTTCTCGGTAATTTCTTCTGTTTTAGGAATGTTAAGGTATGGTAAAACTTCCGTTAAAATATCCTTAGTAAGAACTGTTGCATACTTAGCAGATGCCTGCTGTGGGACATTAGGTCTGTCAATTACCGTATAAATTGCAAGTTCAGGATTATCTGCAGGCGCAAATCCCAAAAATGATACGATATATTCCTGGTTTCCTCGAGGAAGCGTTTCCGCAGTTCCCGTTTTACCGCCTATCATATATCCGGCCGGACGTGCCGATTTACCGGTACCTTCCGAAACAACATTAATGCAAAGCTGTCTGATTTCTTCGGAAGTTTCCTCAGAAACGGTCTGCTTTAAAACTCTTGGCTCGATTTTCTCGATTGTAGCACCGTTTGAATCAACTATTTCAGTAACAACATGAGGCTGGTAATACTTGCCGCCGTTAATCAATGAACAATATCCGGTTATCATCTGAATCATTGTAACGTTAAAGCCCTGTCCGAACGAACCGATTGCAAGGTCTGTAGGGTTCATTGCATTTTCGTTAAAAACAAGAGTTTCTGTTCTTGCTTCACCCGTTAAGTCTATATTTGTCTTCAATCCAAAGTTAAACAACTTGTTATACTTCATAAACAGCGTTTTGCCAAGCGTCGCACCCATTTTCATGAATGCTACGTTACACGACTGTTCAAGTGCACCCGAAAATGAAAGGACCCCATGTCCAAGACGGTTGTTACAGTGAATAACATGGTCTCCAACTTCCAGAAGGCCGTTACATACATACGATTCATCTCCCGAAAAAATGCCCTCTTCAATTCCGGTCGCCATTGTAAATGGCTTCATAGTCGAACCGGGCTCATATGTCGAATTAATGCAGAAATTCTTCCAAAGAGCGTTATAAGCTTCCATTTTTGCCTGTTCATATGCTTCTTCATATGTCTGGCCGTTTGTTGTTACTTCTTCTTGCGTAGGAGTAGTTATTCCAAGCGAAAGTGCATCATCAGAATTATTTGTATCAGCGTTTTCACTGTTTTCGTTGTTTTCACTGCTTTCATTGTTTTCACTGTCTTGAGCGTCGTCTGTTTCCTCGCCTGTTTCCTCATCTGTTTCGTCGTCTGTTTCGTCGTCTGTTTCGTCGTCTTTTTCCTGCTCTCCATAGAACATTTCCTTTGTGAATTCAACGTTTATATTAGACTCATCTCGAGGATTATTAAGGTCAAACACCGGGTAGCTTGCCATTGCGATAACCTCACCGGTTTTAGGATTCATAACGATTACGCCTGTGTTATTACTGCCGTTTCCTTCCCTCGCCTCGTTCTCATGCTCTTTATTAAAAGCAAGAATATGCTTCTCAACAATACTCTGGATATTGACATCAATACTTGTCTTTAGCGTGTATCCATCAACTGCAGGTTTAACCGTTCTCTCAAGGTTTTCATCATCATTAAGATATCCATACTCTCTGCCGGCTGTACCGTTTAAAGTTGAATTATAGTACTCTTCAAGTCCGTAGGCACCTTCATTGTCGCCTTGGACAAATCCAAGCAGATCACATGCCAATGAGTTATACGGATAAGAGCGCATGTAGTCTTCTTCAAGCCAGACGCCTGCAACATTAGGATAATTCTCTTTGTCGTTAATAGCCTCCATAATATTGCTTACAACATCATAGCTTTGCTTTTTAGCAATAACTCTATACTGCGAGCCCGGATTCTCAGCGATGTAATTTCTGATTTCCTGCTCTGTATATCTGAATTTGATATCTGAATTAAATAGAAGCGAAAGTGTGTCCGAAAGATATTTGCCGTCTTCTTCATTGAGCTTTTTAGCATCAATACAGACATTGTATACCTTTTGGCTGACAGCCAGCTTTGTACCGTTTCTGTCAATGATTTCACCACGTTTGGCAGGAATTACAATGCTATCGTATTCCTGCTGTGACAAAACCTGTCTCTTGTATTTTGTGCCGTCATTCCTGCATATGTAGAAAATCTTAAAAATAAGCAACGCAAAAATAACTACTATAAATATAAATAGTATGTTAAGTTTCGTGCCCATAAATCTGGCTTTTACAGTTCTTATTGGATTTTTTTTACCCGGATTTTCTGTTCGATGTGTATTATCAACAGGCCTAGAATTTCCCCTTCTAGCCATAGTCTCCCCTTAATATCTAATTATTGTATACTCAATGTGCCCCTCAACACATATATAGCGTATTTTATAACTTTTTTTATAATAATACAATCTATTAATAATTAAAAAGTTTTAAATGTTTACAGTAAAAAGCCCCGAATACGTTATGTATCCGAGGCTTAAGCGTAATTTTATTCAAGAGAAATGTACTGTCTCACGTAATCAGTATCATCACTTTCGTACTTTACTATCTGGTCGTCATTTGCATACTGCATGCCAAGGTCGTTCATGGCTTTTTTCTTTATTGCCTCAAGATCGATTGCACCGTTAATTCTGTTTTCATAATCATCATTCTCGGCCTTTAAGCTGGTGTACTGTGCTTCAAGCTTAGCGATAGTCTTTAAATCGTTCGTTATGCTTGCCGTTACATTAATGTAATAAAAACAAAATCCGCCAACTACACAAAGCATCACAGCTAAGAAGAACACATATCCGGCTGTAATGCCTGTATTATTTTTAGGTGCTCTTCTGATGTTGCCGCCTTCAACAACGCGTACACCTTTCTTTCTTACAGGCTTAACGTCAGCTTTTCTTACAACATTACCGTATGCATAAGCGCTCTTCATCTGCTTTCTTGAGTTTCTCGCTTGTATTCTTTCTCGTCTCTGTCTAACTGTCAAAACTGCCCCTCACAAACTTCCCTGTTTTTAATTAATATCCTTATTAATTTAAGATTCAGTCTGCTATCTTTTCAAAAATCCTAAGTTTTGCACTCTTCGACCTTAAGTTCAATTTGAGCTCTTCTTCTGAAGGCAAAATCGGTTTTCTTGTGATAACCTTCCCCTTTGACTTTTTCCCACATACACATGTCGGAAAATTCTTAGGACATGTGCACGGATCTTCTGCTTCTTTAAATATGTTCTTTACAATTCTGTCTTCTAATGAATGGAATGTGATTATACATATCCTTCCGTTTGGATTTAATAAATCAATCATATCCATAAGACTTTCCTTAAGAACGCTAAGTTCTGAATTAAGTTCTATTCGAATTGCCTGGAAAGTCTGCTTGGCAGGATGTCCGCCCTGCTTTCTGAATTTCATATAGGCTTGATTTCTCTATTCATAACTATATGCTTTGCAATATTGGCTGCGAATTTATCTTCGCCATAATCCCTGATAATTCTGAATAAATCCCCTTGCGAATAATTATTTACAATATCCCTCGCCGTAACCTCATTTCGATTGTCCATTCTCATATCAAGAGGTGCTTCCTCCTTATATGAAAAGCCTCGGCTTACTGTATCTAACTGATAGGAAGATACTCCAAGGTCAAGCAAAATGCCGTCGACTTTATTAATCCCTCGATTATTTAACTCCTCTTTCATGTTACGGTAGTTTGATCTCACTATCGTAACATTCTTAAATTCCTTAAGCCTTTCAGTTGATGCCGTGATTGCATCCTCATCCTGATCAAATCCTATCAGCCTCCCCAGACCGTTAAGCTTTGATGCTATCTGATAACTGTGTCCTGCGCCGCCAAGTGTTCCGTCTGCGTAGATACCGTCAGGCTTAATATTCAGCCCTTCAATTGTTTCGTTAAGCAGAACCGATACGTGGTTAAACTCCATTTTCCCTCCTTTAGAAGCCTAGCCCCATCTGTGCTAAATGCTCTGAAATGTCTTCCATATCTTCGAAAGCATTTGTCTCATCCCACTTAGCTTTATCCCAAACTTCGATATGTCCGATCATTCCTGCAAGTACTACATCCTTATCAAGTCCTGCCCACTCCCTCAAATTGGCCGGAACTAATATTCTTCCCTGCTTATCGATTTCCGCTTCTATTGCTCCGGCTACAATGAATCTGATCATCTTCTTAGCCTCTGCATTTCCCGGAAGTGCACGAAGTTTTGAAATGTATTCGTTCCACTCAGTCATGTCATAAATGGCTAAACAGTGGCCGACACCCCTTGTTATCATGAAGCTCTCCCCAAGCGCTTCACGAAACTTTGACGGGACAATCATTCTCCCCTTTGTATCAATTGTATGATTGTATTCTCCCGTATACATCAATTCAACCACTTTCTACCACTTTGAACCACTTTTATGGTTATTCTAACCCCTTTTTGCCATTTTTACAAGAGTTTTTGGGTTTTTTTTCATATTTTTGACAATCAAAAAACGCCGTAAATACGGCGTTTTTATAAGGTCTATCGGTATATTTTGTGTGATTGTTTCAGAATCAACTAAATTTCAAACTATATGTTGTGTTTTGTAGTTTTTAGTGGAGTGAAATCCCAATTTTATACATTGAACAGGAATTCAATAATATCTCCATCATTAACAACATATTCTTTTCCTTCGGTTCTCTGCTTACCTTTAGCCTTAACAGCCTGATAGTCAAATCCTGCTTCTAAAAGATCAGAATAAGCAATAACCTGAGCTCTGATAAATCCTCTCTCGAAATCCGAATGAATCTTTCCTGCAGCCTGCGGAGCTTTTGTTCCTTTCTTAATTGTCCATGCTCTGCATTCTTTCTTACCATCTGTAAGATAGGAAATAAGTCCAAGAAGTGAATAGCTTGCCTTAATAAGTCTGTCAAGACCTGACTCGCTTATACCAAGTTCTTCCATAAACATTGCCTTTTCATCTTCATCAAGCTCTGAAAGTTCTTCCTCTGTCTTAGCACAGATTGGGAGCACCGACGCGCCTTCGGCTTCTGCTTTTGCCTTAACTGTCTTATAATAATCAGAAGCTTCCGGATCAGCCACACCATCATCATCCATATTGCAGGCATAAATTATCGGCTTTGCAGACAATAATCCCATTTCCTTCATCGCGAAAGCCTGAATCTCGTTACTTTCATCATATTCAAATGTACGTGCATTCAAGCCCGACTCAAGGTGTGCCTTAATCTTCTCTAGGAACTCAGCTTCTTCTCTTGCCTCCTTATTGCCGCCTTTCCCGGCCTTAATAGCCTTCTGGAGTCGGTTTTCAACTACATCAAGGTCTGCAAAAATAAGTTCCATGTCGATACATTCCATATCCCCCTTCGGGTCAACGGCAACAGCCTTCGTAGCATCCTCAACAACATGCATAATCTCGTCATTATCAAAGCATCTTACTACATGAATGATTGCATCACACTCTCTGATATGTCCAAGGAACTTGTTACCAAGTCCCGCACCCTTTGATGCACCCTTTACAAGACCGGCAATATCTGTAAATTCAACCACAGCCGGTGTCTTTTTATCTGTCTGCCAGTAATCTGCAAGCTTATCAAGCCTCTCATCCGGTACTGCAACAATTCCGGTATTCGGTTCAATCGTACAGAACGGATAGTTTGCCGCCTGTGCATTAGCAGTTCCTGTTATCGCATTAAATAAAGTCGACTTGCCGACATTCGGAAGTCCGACGATTCCTAATTTCATATATTCTAAATCTCCTTTATTTTCAATGGTTTTTCGGGTTTTGGGGACACACTCCGCACCAATTCCGCACCAATTTTTCGCAGCGCAC